>JBEKVU010000253.1:0-6506 GCA_049513775.1 Candidatus Acidiferrum sp. | reverse complement strand
ACTTCATGAATTTCATGGGCCGCTACGTTTACGTCGCCACCGGCAACAAAGGCTTCGAAGCCATCACCGTAGCCGAGCACGACGATCCCGAAGCCATCTTTGGCAGTGATTTGCAACGTCTCGCCTATCCTGACGACTACAAGAAATTCGTCGCCCACGATCGCGAATTGCACGCCGCCTCTGAACATCATGGCAACGTTTTGGATATCCAGCAACGCGGCGAATACGCTTACGCCGCCGATGGCCATGGCGGCCTGCGCGTCTACGACATCGCGAATATCGACAACAAAGGCTTTTCGGAAAAGATGACCACCGCCCCGGTCTCTCCGATCGGCCAGCGATTCTACGTCCCCACCAAAGATGCCGTGGCCGTAGCTTCGCCCAGTACACTCGCCGTCGATCCGCTGCGCCAGCAAATTCCCGAAAATGAAGAGCAGCCCATTCACCTCATGTACGGCTTCCTGTACGTGGCTGATCGCGAAGAAGGTTTGGTCGTCGTCGGCCGCGATCCATCGAAAAAGGGCAATCGCCCCGCTGGCGTTGGCACGCTCCTTGACGGCAATCCCGCCAACAATTTCCTTGAGCGCGCATTGGCCTTTAATCCCGGCGGCGCATTGACCGGCGCGCACCGCATCACCATCGCCGGTACCTACGCCTACGTACTTACCGACAAAGCGCTCGTCGTCGTGAACCTCGACAATCCGCTCAAGCCGCAAATCAGCGCCACCATCGCCGCGCCATTTCTAAACCAGCCGCACGCCGTCGCGGTACAGTTCCGCTACGCCTTCGTCGTCGATGCCGATGGCATGAAAGTTCTGGACGTCACCGACCTGGCGCAACCCAAGCCCGTCGAGAACGTGTTGGTCCCGCTGCCGGACGCCCGCAACATCTACGTCGCCCGCACTTACGCTTACATTTCCGCAGGCAAGCAAGGCGTCGCCATCGTAGACGTGGAAAATCCCGAATCGCCCAAGTTCGATCAAACCTTCGACGCCAAAGGCCAAATCAACGACGTCAACGACATCAAAATCGGTATGGTTGCCGCCTCCGCCTTCGCCTTCGTGGCCGACGGAAAAAACGGCATGCGCATCCTGGAAATCATCTCGCCTTGGGACGACGCCGCGCACTTCTCCGGTTTCAGCCCGCGGCCCACGCCGAAGCTCATCGCCACGGCGCACACCGCCGGCCCGGCCCTCGCCATCTCCAAAGGCATTGATCGCGACCGCGCCGTCGACGAATCCGGCAACCAGCTCGCCATTTTCGGCCGCCGCGGAGCCCGCCCGCTAAACGCCGCCGAAATGCGCAGCCTGTACATCCACTCCGGTACCAGCCAGTCTTATAAGGTTACCGATGAAGACTCCTCAACCGCCGCCACAACCGGAACCGTGGCTCGGCTGAAGGATTGGCTAAGCAGCTGGCTTCGCTAGCAGTGGCCTTTCGTCACGGGCCAATCCCAATTTGCAACCCGTAAATCATGCCTTGTTCCCGCGTTCGCCTGTCCTTCGTCGGGGCCATCGCCAAATCGGCACACTCTATCTCCCACATCTGATTGACTTTGCCACTTCAACCCCTTTATTTATAACCATTTACCATCCAGCTACATCTAACAAGAACCTAACAAAACATTCACGAATATATGCATGAAAACGAGCAAAATTATTCGTGTATCACACCCTCCTATGGAGGTTATCTTTAGGGAGTGGCAGTCGCCCGCGGCACCCTTCGGCAAGGGACACGCACCTTCGAGCCGCATAGTAAGGGGAGGAGTACTAGAACATGGTAAAGCAATATCTCTTAGCCAGCGATTTCGACCAGACGCTCAGCTTCAACGACTCCGGCGTGGTCCTCAGCGAACTCATCGGCTTTAACGGTTTCCACGACAAGGTCAAGGGTCTCAGCGCCATCAACCTCGTCCAGCAAGGCGCGGAACTCAGCTACTTGATTCTGCACGATCCGGATTTTCGCCACGTCCGCAAAGAACACCTCGTTGAAACCGGCAAAAAAATCCGCCTCAAGCACGACGTAGCCCTCTTCGCGCGCTCGCTGGAAAATCTCACCGACGGCTACAAATTTCACTTCAATGTGATTAGCGCCTCGCCGCAAGAAATCATCCAGTCCGCGCTCGAGGGCATCGTTCCGCCAGACCGCATCTTCGGCACGCGCTTCCGTTGGAACGACGACAACAGCGTTCACTCCATCATCCGCGCCACCGCCGGCTGGGGCAAAATCACCATCCTCGAAGAGATTCGCGCCGCCGTCGGCATCACCCACGACAACATCATCTACATGGGCGACGGCAGCTCCGACCTTCCCGTCATGATGCACGTCAACCAGCACGATGGCCGCACCATCGCGGTCAGCGAAGCGCAATTCATCACCCGGGTGGCCCAGCGCACCGTCCTCAGCGACAACGCCATGAGCGTCCTCGTCCCCGTTCTCGAAGACGTATTGAAATGGGACTCCGCCAAAATCCGCCGCTACTTCGCCGCCAACGGCCTGGTCCTCCGCGAATGGGACAAGACTCGCACCGACATGCTCACCATCCAAGACTCCACCGAGCCCTTCATCGCCGCCTCTACCGGCGTAGCCCACTAGCCGCGATCGCTTCAGATGGCGCAGCCCGCCACCCTAGCGCGGGGCCGCCCGCTTTTGATCCCTGCAGCCCGTGGAGCCGCCCGGCTTCAGTTTACCCAGAGGCCCGGAGGGTCCGGCCTACTTCAGCGTTTCGCAAAAAAATGGCGGATCAAAGTCCGCCATTTTTCTTGCCATGAGTAGCCGGAGCCCTTCAAGTCTCCATTCGCGTCCCCCAAATTGTCCAATGCCGCCGCCGGACGTTCTTCTCTGCTTTCGCTGTGCCCTCTGCGGTAAGATCCCCACTAACCCTTACCGCCACCCTTCCAACCCGGTCAACGCAAAAAAAATACAAAACCGCTACACCTCATATACACAAGCTCGACAACCTTTCCCATATGCCCGTGGTCTCATCGCTCCCACTCGAGCCGGGCGCCACGCGCAAAGTCTTCGCGCACACTAAGATTTGAGGAGCCTCGAAAATGAACGGCAAGGCAGTCTGTTTACTAAGTTTGCTGGAAATTTCCGCCGTTACCCTTGGTCTACCTTCCGCGAAAGTAGCCGCCGCCCCGTCCGCCATCAACACCCTCGCCGACTTCGGCGGGGTCTAGGTCTCCACCAACGAGACCGCCGGCAACGCCATCCTGGTCTTCAATCGTTCGGAAGACGGCACCCTCACGTCCGCCGGCACATTTCTCACCGGCGGTCTCGGCTCCGGCGGCCGCGAGCCAGACTTCGGCCTCGGCAACGCCGGCGCCCTCGCCCTCAGCGACGACCACCGCTTCCTCTTCGCCGTCAATCCTGGCAGCGACGACATCACCGTTTTCGCCGTCCGCCCCGCCGGCCTCGCCATCGTCGACCGGCAAAGCTCTGGCGGCCGCCAGCCACTCAGCATCACCGTCCATCGCAATCTCGTCTATGTCCTCGACGCCGGCGGCAATGTCGGCGCTAGCGACAACATCTCCGGCTTCACGTTCGATCTCGACGGCAAACTCTCTCACCTAAGCGGTTCCACCCGGCCGCTCAGCGCCGATTTCACCGCCCCCGCCGAAATCCGCTTTCAGCCGGATGGCCAAGTCCTCGTCGTCACCGAAAAAGCCACCAGCATCATCGACACCTTCACCGTTGGCAAAGATAGCCTCGCTACCGGCCCGCGCGTCATCCCCTCCGACGCACAAACTCCCTTCGGCTTCGACGTGAAACGAAATCAGCTCTTCGTCAGCGACGACTTCAACGATGCCCCCGGCTCCGGCGCGCTCTCTTCCTGGACCGTCGACAACCACGGCAGCATCCAGCTTGTAAGCTCCATCGTCCCCGCTCATGAAACCGGCGCCTGTTGGGTGAAAATCAGCCATGACGGCCGCTACGCCTACGTCACCGACACCGTCAGCGGCACCGAAGCGCAATATCGCGTCGATCCCGACACCGCCCGCGTCGCCTTCATCAATGCTTTCCCCAGCCCTACCGGCCCCACCGAAGTTGACCTCAGCCCCGACGGCCGCTTCCTCTACGTCCTCGTCCCCGACGAGTTCCCGCAAGGCGCTCCCGGTATCAACATCTTCCGCGTTAACCCGCTTGACGGCAGCCTCACCCCCGTCCCCGGCATCACCAATCTCCCTTCCACGATCGACGGCCTAATCGTTCGTTAAATCGCGCTAAATCTCCCCGGGCCGTTGCATTCGGTCGAACCGGTGCCGGTCCGGCGGCTCACACCACCTTCACCGTGCTTTCCGCCGCGCGCGCTCCCGCTGGTGCCGCCTTCGCCGGTTCGGCTGCCGCTTCTGGAGTCTTGGCGCATAACTCCGCCGCCTCCATAATGCTCTGCGATTCCTCTCGCTTAAGCGTCGCCCAGGTCGCAAACCGAGCCCGCTCCCGCGCCACGCTGTCTTCGTTCTGTTTCAGCCGCTCCGCGAAGCGCGCCTTCATATCCTCTAGCTCGGATTGTATTTGCACATGCTCCTCGGCCTTTCGCGCCCATTCCCCTTCGCGCAGCCTGCGCTGCTCGGCCTCGTAGCCGTCCGCCGCCTTCAGCCGCGCCTCGGCGTCCCGTAACACTTCGTCCAGCGGGATCCCCGCCGCATCCAGCGCCATCAACACCGACGCCCGCCGCAGCTCTTTCGACAATCCCCGCAAGTGTTCGCTGTGCAGCATCTCAACCACTTTCTTGATGTTGTACCCTCGCCGCGGATTCAGAATTCCCGCCGCCAGATAAATTTCCTCCAGCGGCAGCAACTCGCTATGCAATGCCCCGGCGCTCTCAGCCGCCGTGCGCGGTTCTCCCGCGGCTGCACGCGGTTCTGCCGAGGCCGCTCCGTCGGCGCCAGCGTTGACGCTCTCGTTCGAGCTTTCCGTCTTGTTGCTCCGCTTCCCCAAACCCATCCAGGTGCGTTCCATAGCTATGCTTCCCCTTTTCTGGTTTGCTCCCGCAAAGGACTTCGCCGTTCGTACCTCTCGCCAGCGCGGATCCACAAAGCCCTCGTATTTCCCGATATCCCGCTGACCCTGTCCCGGACTCTTCCCCAGGTCAATATTTCCAAGTGCTGCGCCGCGCCCCATGCTCCCTGCATCGATAACGATTTCCACGATCGCCGATTCCGCCGCCGCGTTGTTTTCCTGCGCTGAGTTGTCCGGCGTCGGCCGGGCCACTGCAATTTCGTCCCACGGGTATTCGTCGTGGATCCGCCGCCCAGTCCGTCCATCTGCCGCGTGCTCGTCGCCAGGCCCGGCGACCTTTTGGAGTGTTCCGTTTTCCAATACCTCCTGTTTCGGGATGGTATCCGTCCCAGTCTTCCGCTGAATCCCCACCAAGTACCCATTGCCGTCGCTTCGGCAATATTTGGTAATCCCGCAAAACTCCTCCCAGCGCGACTGCACCCGTACCCGCGCCCCTACCTCGATCTCCGCTTTCACCCGCAGGCACGCTCCAGTAAGCGATTTGTTTACAATCTGCCCGCGACCTTTTTGCAGCTTCCCGAACCGCCCCTCCCACCACGCATCCACCACGATCATCACCGCTGACCGGTGCGCGGGCGCGCCTTCTCCGCTCATTTTTCCCCTATCGGCAGCTCCACAAATAAATCAAGCACCACAAGCACCAAACCAAGAGCAGCCCGCGCGGAAGCGCAGGCCCCGCGCCAATCCTTCCATTCGGCTCTCACCAATAAAATTCTCTTATCTTCGCCGCAGCCCTTTCCCAAAGTTTTTTCTAATCTTTTCCCCAACCTGTTCAGTTGCGAAAGCAGCCCCATCCGTCATCAGCCCTGGTCTTCAGCCTTTGTAGCGGCGCCCTTCAGGGCGCCATCCGCGCGATCGGCGGCAGCAAATGCGCCCAAATCCCGCCGCCGCAATTTCCTCTCTGCGTTCAACCGTGCCGCAGGAGCGCCCACGTCTAGCAGCCCTGACGGACCGAATTCTAAATCTACCGGCGCTCGCGCCTGCCCCGAGACACGCTATACCTGTGGTAACATGCGGTCGTAGTACCTAGCGAAAATCCAAAACCGGGAAGTCATGCCCATGAGCTGGAGTCTTAGTCTCAGTGTGACGTGGGTTCTTCTATTGGCCATCCCGGCAGTTTCAGTGGGCCAATCCGCTCCCGCTGATCGATCGCAAACTCAAAACGCCAAGCTGAAAAACAAAGATGTCTTGGATCTGGTTTCTTCAGGACTTTCCGCAGACATCGTCACGGCCAAGATCAAATCGTCTGAATGCGAATTTGATACTTCGCCCTCGGCCCTGAAGGAGCTTAAAACTGCGGGCATCCCGGACAGCGTGATCTCGGCCATGTTGACTGCGGCCGGTTCGAGCTCCGCTGTCCATGGCGACCATGAGAACATGTCCGCGGATTCTCCCACAACGCCGGCTGCAGAACTCCTCGCTTCCGCGAGCCCTCCGGCGGGATTCAAGATCACCTACATAAAATCAGATAGAAAGTGGCA
>JBEKVU010000252.1:0-12263 GCA_049513775.1 Candidatus Acidiferrum sp. | reverse complement strand
AATCACGTATGGGAAGGCCTCCGCCACCACGTCTCGGTAGAAGATCTGCGTGAGTTTTGGGCGCCCATCAGCCCCATGCCCTACGTCGAGCGCGGCATGGGCGCCGGAAAAAACGCCTTCATGGTGCACGGCAAATACGATCCAACATTTTTGCCCGCGCTCACCGCACAAATGATGGACGCCCTCCGCCGCCACGGCGCCACCCCCAAATCCGTCGAACTCCATTGCGGCCACTACTCCCTAGAACTAGCCCCCTTCAGCTACATCGCCGGCTACCGCATGCTCACGTTCCTGCGCTCATCGCTGGCCTGAGCGAACTTCGGTGGCATGGACTTCAGTCGGTGCTCTTCTGGTCTGCGCCGTGATCGTCCGAGCCGTCGTCGGCATCAAGACCCTCCCCCACTTCGTTAGCGTCAGGTGTTCGAAACCGCTCAATAATCCCACGCACAAATCTCGCCAGCCCCAGCAACACAAACGCAAAAACCAGCGGCCCCCCGAGTTCAAGTAGAAGTTTTTGCATGATGCGCTTCGCCGCTGATATGAACTGCCGCTTGCCTACGTTGCAACCTAGGCGTTAGCTTCCCTAAGTTTTTCCCCCCGCCAAGCGCGGCTCTTCTCCACTCCCCGCCGCCCCGTACCATATAAGCCGAACGCGTCATGCCAGCGCGGTCCGCCAAGCGATCAATTTTTTCAATCTGAGACTTTCCTTGGCCGTCACGTTAATATGCGCGGTTCGCTCGAGATTCGCCGCCACGAGGAATGCCACCGCTGCCTTCATGTCTGGATCACCGGCCAAATCATCCAGCGGTGACGGTTCCGGAATCGCGTCGCCGTCCTTCATCATTCCCGAGATATGGAGCGACCATGCTCCTCGGCCATCTGGCGGGCCTCCTCGAGAGTTCTTCCGGCCGGGGATGCACCCGGGAAAATCCGGGAAGCTGACGCCAGAGTCGGACTTACGGTCCTTATGAAGATAGGCAATATAGTCCATCATTTAACTCAATCTGATCCCTGATTGTTTCTGAATGCTGCGCAAGGTCCCGGTCGGTACATCGCGATTTGGATGCGGCACCGTAACTTGCCGGGTTGCGCGCGATGCTTAAATAGTTTGTGGCTACCCGCTTGATTCACTTCGTACCAGCCGTCAGCCAGTAGGGGTCGCATTATCTCCCGACGATGCATCTTCTATAACACACACTTTTTACACATCGTTCAAGAACACAAGCTGAAGTCGAAGATGTTACCCCAGAAGCTTCGCAAACTCCCCCATCGCCACCACCCCCGAAACCTCTTCAATCTCCCCCGCAAGCGCCCGGTCCTCTACCAGCTTCCCCGCCTTCCCCCGAACCAAATCATAAGCCCGCGTCGCCAGCTTTCCCGTTCTCAATGGCTCGAGCAAATCAATCCCCTGGCAAGCACAGAGCAGCTCAATCGCCAGAATATTCCGCAAATTCTCCAGCATGCGAGACAATCGCCGCGCTCCGCTCATCCCCATCGATACGTAGTCTTCCTGGTTGCCGGAAGTAGAAATGGAATCGACCGAATGCGGCGTAGCCAGCGCCTTGTTTTCACTGGCCAGCGCTGCGGCGGTAACTTGCGCGATCATGAATCCAGAATTCAGTCCGGGCTCAGGCGTAAGAAACGCCGGCAGCAGACTCGTCAGCGGATTCGTCATCTGCTCGATACGCCGCTCGGCAATTCCGCCCAGCGTCGCCACCGCAATGGCCACCTGATCCGCGGCCATCGCCAGCGGCTGCCCATGAAAATTCCCGCCGCTGATGATGTCCCCGCCAAACTTGTTTTCCCCACCCACGCTGCCGTACGTCTCGCGCACAAACACCAGCGGATTGTCCGTCGCGCTATTCAATTCGACCGCGGCCATCGCGCGCGCCTGCGCCAATGAATCGCGCACCGCGCCATGCACCTGCGGCGTGCACCGCAAACTGTAAGCATCCTGCACCCGCGAATCTTTTTCAGACGAGCGATGCGACTCGCGAATCTGGCTCCCCTCGTTCAGCTGCGCCAAATGCCGCGCCGTCCGCGCCGCGCCCACATACGCGCGTGCCTGCATGATGCGCGCGTCAAACGCCCCGGGGCTTCCGCGCAGCGCATCCAGCGAAAGCGCCGCGGCTACATCGGCCGTATCCGTAAGAATATCCGCCTCCGCAAGCGCCAGGCTCAGCAGCGCCAGCATTCCCTGCGTTCCGTTCAAAAGCGAAAGCCCTTCCTTGGCCTGCAGCTCAAGCAGCGGGATTCCCGCGCGTCGCAACGCTTCGCCGCCCGGCACCACTTGGCCCTGATATGTCGCGTGCCCTTCGCCGATCGCCACCTGCGCTAAATGCGCCAGTGGCGCGAGATCGCCGGAAGCCCCCACCGAACCCTGCGACGGTATCAGCGGATGCACGCGCGCGTTCAACATCGCGCACAATGTTTCCACCACGATGGGACGCACGCCACTCAAGCCTTTCGCCAAAGCATTCGCCCGCAGCAGCATCATCGCCCGCGATTCGCTTTCGCTCAGCGGAGCACCCACGCCACACACGTGCGAGCGCACCAGGTTCACCTGCAATTGCTTGACTTGCTCGGTAGAAATGCGCACCGAAGCCAATTTGCCAAAGCCCGTGTTGATTCCGTAAGCGGTCGTGCCCGAGGCCACCAGTCGATCCACCACCGCCCGCGACGCGTTCATCCGTTCGACCGCCAGCGGCGCCAGTGAAACCTCTTCCCGTTCTAGCGCCACAGCATACAATTGCTCAAACGTCAGGTCGTTGCCGCTCAGGGCAATACTCATGCACTACTCCTAGGCACAGAGGTTATTTGCGTTTATGCCGTCAAGCCGGTTTGTGCGCGGGCGCTGCGGCAGAAAAGAGATGACGGTGGCGTTGCGGCAAATGTTTGGGACGGCCATCTTTTCCGCAGATCACGTGGGTGGTTTCCCCGGTTGCCAAAAGCTGCTCGTCGGCGTCTCGCCAGATCTCGTAAGAAAATCTTATGCTGCGGCTGCGCGATTCAGAAATGACCGTTCGAATCCGCACCCGGTCGTCATACCGCGCCGATTTCAGATAACGGCAGTGCACGTCCACTACAACAATGTGGCAGTCGTCGTGCACCTCCATCTCCTTGTATTCCACGCCCAGCGAACGCAACAATTCGACGCGTCCCACTTCCATCCAAATCAAATAATTCGCGTGATACACCACGCCCATCTGATCCGTCTCCGCATAGCGGACCCGCACCGACGTGTCATGGAAGGGAAGCAGCGACTCGTTTTCCGGTCTACGGACAATCGTCATTTTTTCCCGTCTCGCCCGCCCACACCGGCTTGCGCTTTTCGAGGAACGACGCAATGCCTTCCTTGAAGTCCGGCGTGCAGCGAATACGCGCGTTCTCTAGGATCGCGCGTTCCAAGTCGTGGTCTATGCTGTCCGCCGCGGCGGCCGTGAGCAGCCACTTGGCCCGCGTCAGGCTGCTCGGGCTTGCGGCGATCAGCACTGCCGCAAGTTCGTGTGCGCGCTCCATTAAAGATTCTGCGGGAACGATCTCGTTCACTAGGCCCAGGTCTTTTGCTTCCACCGCATTCACTTGGCGTCCCGTCAGCAACAGGTCCCGGGCGCGCTTGTCGCCGATCTGTCGCGTAAGAAATACCGAAACCAGCGCCGGCAAGAACCCGATGCGCACTTCCGTATATCCGAACTTTGCATCCGGCGTGGCGAGCGTGAAATCGCACAATGTCGCGATTCCGCTCCCGCCCGCCAGCGCCGCACCCTGCACTGTGGCGATCAACGGCTTCGAAAAACTCCACAGCCGCCGAAACATCTTCGCCATGCGCCGCGAGTCTTCCTGGTTTTCCTGTGCCGATTGCCGCGCGATGGCTGTTAGCATTTCCAAATCCATTCCCGCACAGAAGGACCTGCCTGCGCCAGTCAGAATCGCTACCCGTACTTTGCTTCGCTCCACCACATCGAGCACCGCCAGCAATTCCGACATCATCGGGGCGGAGATAGCGTTGCGTTTTTCCGGACGATTCAGCGTGATGGTGGCGATTTCGCCTTCGATATTGAGCAGCAGTGTGGAATACATGGCGTGCCTCTCTAATTCCTCTGCTTGGTTCGCCTGCTTAATTCACCGGTGCCGCATGCACATATTTCCCGCGCAACTCCGCGGTCATCGCCAAAACCTTGGCCAGATTGCCTTCCGAGATTTGTGCGTCGGCCCCGACTTTCCCCAGCGCTGAGAGTACTCGCTCTGTTGAAATGTTGCCAACCAGATCGTCCCCAGCGAACGGGCAGCCGCCCAGCCCAGTCAGCGCCGCGTCAAAACGCCGGCATCCCATCGCGTAGGCAGCTAGGATTTTATCTTCCGCATCCCTTGGGCTGCCGTGCAGATGCGCTCCCAATTCGATGCCCGCCACATAATTTTTGACGCTGTCGAACACCTCGGCCACAATTTGGGGTGTAGCACCTCCCGCTGTATCGGCCAAAGACACGGTGTGCACGCGAATATCTTTCAGCCACTCCAGAGTCTCGCCGACTAGCTCAGTGCCCCACGGCTCATCGTAAGGATTGCCAAACGCCATCGAAATGTAGACCACCAAATCGCGCGTCGCCGCAGTGGTCTCTTTGCGCAGGGTCTCCACTAGCCGGCGTGATTCATCGCGAGACATATTCGCATTCGCGCGCCGAAAATACGCCGAAATAGAGTACGGATATCCGATGGTTGAAACGCCGGGAGTCGCCAGAGCGCGTTCGAGCCCTTTCTCATTCACTACAATCCCAATAATTTCCGGCATCTCCGACCCAGCCGGAAGGGAAGCAACCAACTTCTCCATCACCTCTTCGCTGTCCGCCATCTGCCTCACTTGCTTCGGCGAGACAAAGCTCACTGCATCAATATGCTTAAATCCCGCGGCAATTAATTCCCGCAAGTACGCAACTTTATAGTCAGCAGGAATCATCTCCGGCAGCCCCTGCCAAGCATCCCGCGGACATTCAATAATTTTGACGCCGTCGCCCATAGTTTCCTATCTTTTGACCTTTGTAGTGGCGCAGCATGCTGCGCGGTTTCGCTCTATCTTCTCGCCCTTGTAGGGGCGCAGCATGCTGCACCCCCAGCTTGCGCAAACGATAACCGTTAGGCGATTCTCAACCGCGATCACAACGAACTCCGCCTTCTATTGACATTAACGAACAACATGACTACGCCAGCCCCAGTAAGAAGAACCGCTGTCCACGGGCCAGCATCCACGATGGTCCCGAGACCGTCCGGAAACACCCACCTCCCAGGCCCCGCTTCGCGCGCCGAAAATCGAGATAAGTCCAAAGCCGAAATGGCGCCGCTCCTGCAAGGCAATCAATCCAACGATTGCCCATCAGGTTTGCCACGTACCTCGCGAATCTTCGGGATGCAGCGCCGCAGCGTTAGCGTCCCAATCAACGCCTTGCGTGGCTGCGCCGGATGGATAATCGCATCCGTGCCTCACAAGAAAAAGCCCGAGTCATTCCTCAAAAATTGCGTCGAATAAATCCACCCACCACCGATAGCAACAATCTCCACGCACGCCGCCACCAGAAACCCACCCACGATCCGACGCCGAAAACCTTGCACGACGACCATCACGATTGCGGCTAGCAAGCCGAGAAGCGCGGGAATGACCGCGAGATCACCGAACATCCACCATGCGCCACCTCGGTCGACACGATCGAACAGGACGCAGATCATGCCGGCGATACAAGGCGCCAGCAGCAAGNNNNAGCAAGCTAATCCTGACAAATGTGTTGCTTCCGGAAACGACTTTCTGGCGGCCGTCAGCGCTAATCACGTCTGCAAAACTCCAGTCTTAAACTCTCGAATCTCCGGATTCAACCCCGCCGCCTCCAACGCCCAAATCAACGATTCCCGCGTCTGCGCCGGATCAATTATCGCATCCACCCAAAGCCGCGCCGCCGCATAACGCGGATCCGTCTGCTTCTCATAAGACGCCCGCACCGCATCATGCAACTCTTTCTTCTGCTTCTCGTCCACCTTCTTGCCTTCGCGCTCCATCTGCTTCAGCTTGATCTCCGCCAACGTATTCGCCGCCGCATCGCCGCTCATCACCGCATACCGCGCCGTCGGCCACGCAAACACAAATCGCGGATCAAACGCCTTCCCGCACATCGCGTAATGCCCAGCCCCAAAGCTCCCCCCGCAAATCACGGAAATCTTCGGCACCACGCTGTTCGCCATGGCGTTCACCATCTTCGCGCCGGCCCGAATAATCCCGCTCCACTCCGCATCCTTGCCCACCATAAATCCGTTCACGTCGTGCAAAAACACCAGCGGAATACGGTTCTGATTGCAATCCATGATAAAACGCGCAGCCTTTTCCGCTGCCTCGGTGTAAATCACTCCGCCAAATTCCATGCGCTTCTGGTCCGAGCCGCGCGCCAGCGTCTGCACATGCTTTTTCTGATTCGCCACAATCCCGACGGCCCAGCCGCCGATGCGCGCATACCCGCACAGCACCGTCTCGCCGTACTCCGCGCGATACTCGTCAAACTCGCTACCATCCACCACACGCGCGATAATGTCGCGCATATCGTATTGCTTCGCGGCGTCGCCAGAAAAAATACCGTAAACCTCTTCGCTCGCTGAGAGTGGCGCCCGCGCAGCCACATGACTAAAAGGTGCAGCGTTCCCAGTGCCCATCTTGTCCACCAGCGAACGGATCCGTGCAATGCAAGCATCATCATCGGGCTCGCGAAAATCCACCGTCCCGCTGATCTGCGAATGCATCTTCGCCCCGCCCAAATCCTCCGCCGACGTCTTCTGCCCAATCGCCGCCTGCACCAGCGCCGGCCCCGCCAAAAACAATCCCGAGCCTTCTGTCATCAGCACGTGGTCGCACATCACCGGCAAATATCCGCCGCCCGCCACGCACATGCCCATAATCGCAGCCAGCTGCGGAATGCCCATCGCGCTCATCACCGCGTTGTTGCGAAAGACCCGCCCAAAATCATCGGTATCCGGAAATACATCCTCCTGCAGCGGCAAAAAAACTCCCGCCGAGTCCACCAGATAAATTGTCGGGATGTGATTTTCAATCGCGATATTCTGCGCGCGAATCACCTTCTTCGCGGTCATCGGGAAAAACGCCCCAGCCTTCACCGTGGCGTCATTTACGATCAACATAAACATCCGCCCACACACTCGCGCCAGGCCGGTAACCGCCCCCGCTCCCGGCGCTCCGCCCCACTCCTCATACATCTCAAACGCCGCAAAAATCCCCAGCTCAAAAAAATGTGACCCCGGGTCGATCAGCTTCAAAATCCGTTCGCGCGCCGTCAGCCGCCCCTTCTTGTGCTGCGCTTCGATAGCCTTCGCGCCGCCCCCCTGGCAGATCTGCTGTTCCTCATTCTTCAAACTGGTCAGCAAATCAACAATGCGCCGCGCATTCTTCTCGAATGCCGCCGACTTCACATCAATCTTCGTTTCAAGTGCCGCCACTCCGGCTCCCCGCGGCTCGCCAATGTTCTAGCGTCACCGCAACTCGTCCAGCGCCAAGAGAAAATAGTATACGGGCTAACGCACTACCGCGCGAGAGACGCACCGCGCGCGTCTTGCCACTGCCTTGGCAAGCAGCGATAAGCCGCGGTTCTCGTTCCCCTCTCCGCCTCCTGTGTGCTCTGCTTTAAAATAACCATTAATGAACCAGCGGCAACCGTTCACGTGCTAACACAGCACTCTCTCCCATGCCCCCGCAGCCACGCCTCACCAGTACTGCACAAGAGCGGGGAATTGCCCTTGGAGCCTTATTCACCCACGGGTAAACTGACGACAAATGCCGCAGCTCCATCTCACCCTGGAACTCGCCCGCCGCATCGAAACTGCCGAGGCCCGCGCCGCCATCGAAACTGCGGAGCTCATCGATCGCCAGCGCCCCGGAACCGCCGCCGCCATCGAACACATCTCCGGTGGCACCGCCATCTACTGCGGCCCGGACTCCCCCGTCACGCAAGCTGTCGCCCTGGGCCTCAACGGTCCGGTCACCGACGACGACATGAACCGCCTCGAACATTTCTACCGCACCCGCGCCGAAACCGTCCGCGTCGAAACCTGCCCGCTAGCCGACTCCTCCCTAATCACACAATTTCGCCAGCGCGGTTACTACGCCACGGAGTTTTCCAATGTTTTCGCTGCCTCGCTGCAAGCCGACGGCCTGCCCACACTTTTCCGTCCAGCTCTTCCGCCTAACACCACCGTCGAAAGAGTTTCGATCGACGATCTCGACCTCTGGACCCTAACGGTAGCCGAAGGCTTCGCCGAAACGTTCCCCGTCACCAAAGAAATGCTCAATGTAATGAAGCTCTTCGCGCAAGGCCCGCACACAGAATGTTATTTAGCACTAGTCGATGGCAAGCCCGCCGCGGGCGGCACGCTAGCCATGCGCGACGGCATCGCCGGACTCTTCGGCGCTAGCACCCTCCCCGCTTTTCGCAACCGCGGCCTGCAAACCGCCCTCCTCCAGGTCCGCCTAGAACGCGCCCGCGCCGCCAAATGCGACGTAGTCGTCAGCCTAGCCCGCCCCGGCGGCCCCTCTGAACGCAACATCGCCCGCCATGGCCTGCAAACCCTCTACACCCGCATCAAATTCGAACACAACTGGTAGGATTGCCTGCTGCTCAAATGGAATCTGGTCTTGGCAGTGGCCGCCTGTCTTCTCTTGGTCCTCTGCGCCCCCGGTGTTAAAACAAACACGCCACCGCACCACGGCGTTCCACCGGGAGAACTCCCGCCATTAGGTCTCCGCTGGATGCCTCTCCGCATGCCGCGCATTAATAAACGTAACAATATCCTGCGTCGACGTCCCCGGCAGAAAAATCTCCGCAATCCCAGCCTCTTTCAACGCCGGAATATCCGCCCCAGGAATAATCCCGCCCACCAGCACCGTAACATCATCCATGCCCTTCGCCCGCAACAGCCCCATCAACTGCGGACAAATCGTATTGTGCGCTCCAGACAAAATCGATAACCCAATCACATCCACATCTTCCTGCACCGCCGCCGCCGCAATCATCTCCGGCGTCTGCCGCAACCCCGTATAAATCACTTCCATACCCGCATCGCGCAACGCCCGCGCAATAATCTTCGCCCCCCGGTCGTGCCCATCCAGCCCCGGCTTAGCAATCAACACGCGTATCTTCTTCTCAGGCATTCTTGGCGTCTCTTTGCGAACTCTGTGTCTCTTCTTTCAGTTTCCGAATCCTCTAAGTAATCGCCACTTCCTCATAGGTCCCAAACACATCCCTTAGCGCCTCGCAAATCTCCCCCAGCGTCGCATACACCTTCACCGCATCATAAATAAACGGCATCAGATTCGCCGTCCCCTCGGCCGCGGCACGCAATTTTCCCAGCTCCCGCGCAACCGCCTCCTCTGACCTCTCGGCCCGCAACTTGCTCAACCGCACCGCCTGCCGCTTCGCCACCGTCTCATCAATCTGCAAAATATCCAGCGGTCGTTCCTCCGACACATACTCATTCACGCCCACAATAATCTTCTCGCGTCGGTCCACTTCCATCTGATAGCGGTAGCTCGCCTCCGCAATCTCCCGCTGCGGATAGCTCCGTTCAATCGCCGCCACCATCCCGCCCATCGCATCAATCTTCGCAATGTAATCCCAGGCCCCGCGCTCCACCTCGTTCGTCAAGCTCTCCACAAAATAAGACCCACCCAGCGGATCCACGGTATTCGTCACGCCCGTCTCATGCGCAATCACCTGCTGCGTGCGCAGCGCCAGCGTCGCCGCAAATTCCGTCGGCAACGCCCAAGCCTCGTCTAGCGAATTCGTGTGCAACGACTGCGTCCCGCCCAGCACCGCCGCCAGCGCCTGAATCGCCGTGCGCACCACGTTGTTGTACGGCTGCTGCGCCGTCAGCGAACACCCCGCCGTCTGCGTGTGAAACCGCAGCGCCCACGTCCGCGGACTCTTCGCCCCATACCGCTCAACCATCGCCTTATGCCAAATCCGCCGCGCCGCCCGGTACTTGGCAATCTCTTCAAAGAAATCGCTGTGCGCGTTAAAAAAGAAAGAAAGCTGCGGCACAAATTCGTCCACATCCATCCCGCGCCGCAAACCCCACTCCACATACTCCAGCCCATCGCGTAGCGTGAACGCCAGCTCCTGAATCGCCGTCGATCCCGCCTCGCGTATGTGATACCCCGAAATTGAAATCGGATTAAATTTCGGCGTATGTTTTACGCCAAATTCAAACGTATCGATCACCAGCCGCATCGACGGCTCTGGCGGATAGATATACTCCTTCTGCGCGATGTACTCTTTCAAAATATCGTTCTGCAGCGTCCCGGATAACTTCTTCCAATCCGCGCCCTGCTTTTCCGCCACCGCCAGATACATCGCCCACACCACCGCCGCCGGCGAGTTAATGGTCATCGACGTCGTCACATTCGCCAGCGGAATCTGATCGAACAGCACTTCCATGTCCGCCAGCGAACTGATCGCCACCCCACATTTTCCAACTTCGCCTTCGCTCAGCGCGTGGTCCGAGTCGTACCCCATCAGCGTCGGCAAATCGAACGCCGTTGAAAGTCCCGTCTGCCCTTGCGAAAGCAAATAGCGAAATCGTTCGTTCGTATCCTCTGCCGTTCCAAACCCCGCAAACTGCCGCATCGTCCAGAAACGCCCGCGGTGCATCGTCGCGTGAATCCCGCGCGTATACGGCGGCTCTCCCGGCAATCCCAAATCCCGCTCGGCGTCCCAACCCGCCAAATCCGCATCCGTATAAATCCGCCGAATCGGATGCCCCGAAATCGTAGTAAAGCTCTTCAGCCGCTCCGGACTCTTCGCCAGCGTCTCCCGCAAAGTAGTCTCTTCCCAACGCACCTCCGCCGCCCCAGCCTTGCGCTCGGAAACATCCTCGATCAAGTGTCTACGCGATTTGTCGCTCATAGGAGGGTTGCTCTAGTCCCGGCCTGACATTTTTCCCACCTTAGATGCTATGCCAACGCCCAAAACCCGGCAAGCAGCACCCCAGTTTCAATTGCGTAGCCAAAGGCAGTGTCAAATTGAGCCCCGCCTTTTCTTCTCTGCGCCCTCCGTGCACTCTGCGTTAAAATCCACCTTCGGCAGCCCCACAAAACAAAAAAAGGGCGACCCAGAAAAGGATCGCCCGACAAAGCAAGCACCCCGCACTCTACTTCTGCCCACTCCCGGACTCTCCGCCAGCATTCGCAAATATCTTATCCGTCCCAATCACCTTCCCATTCAGCGTCCCAGGAATCAGATAATCCGGCTCATACGAATGCTGGCCGGCAACCGTCACCCGATTCGTCTCCAGCGTCCGCCCGAGAGCCCGCTCATAATTCGCCTTGGCTTCCACCAAATCCGCCAGCGCCCGTAACTCCGTCCCCTGCGCCGTCACCAAATCGCGCTGCGTCTGAATCACCAAATACACCGTCGATGCCCCCAGTTGATACTTCTTCTGTTCCGCGTCAAACGTCTGCTGCTGCAATTCGCGCGCTTTCACTGCCGCATCCACGCGTGCCCGGTCCTGCTCCAGCGCAATGAATGTATTGCGTACATCCAGGAGCGCCGCGTTCTTGATCTGCAGCACCTGCGCCTCGATCTGCCGCTGCGTCAAAATCGCTCGCGCATTTTCCGACTGTGCCGCGCGATTCCGGATCGGCAGCGTTAGGTTCAACGACACTGCGTACTCCGGAAAATCATTATGGAAAATCTGCGCCTGCGCGTTGCCAAATCCTCCATGCGACACTCCCGTAGTTGCCGCGCTCGTCGTCACGTTTGGCACATAGATGGGGATCTGCGACCCCGGCGTAGTACCCGGAATCGACACCGGATTCCCGTTAGCGTCCACCACCGGAATCGTGCTCGGCGAAATCTCCGTCACCGCCGGCCCGGTAGTAATTACGTTGCCCGCCAACCCGTTCCCGATATACTGCGCGCTCAAAGTCAGCAGCGGCAGCAACGCATTCGCCGTGGCCTTCACGTCTACATCCGCGTTCTTCAGGTTATAAACTTCCTGCAACACGTCCGGCCGCTTGCCAAACGCCTCTTTGATCGCATCTTCAAACGAAGCCGCTTCAATCGCTTCTGGCCGCGCCGGCAAATCCAGCGGAATAATCTCCACGTTCACCAAATTCGGCGCCAGCGGATTCTTGGAAATGGCGTTCTTCAGTACCTGTTCGTCCTGCAATTGCGTGGTCTGCGCCACCAGCAAATTTCCCTGGTCGCTTGCCAACTCTGATT
>JBEKVU010000251.1:0-6528 GCA_049513775.1 Candidatus Acidiferrum sp. | reverse complement strand
CGCTCGTAAAGCGCGGGGTGCTGCGAAATTACGAAGAAACCTTGCGGCGTCGCGACGGCACGCTGCTGCACACCTTGCAGAATATCTCCGGGGTTCGCGATGCCCGCGGCCGCCTCGTGCAGATCCGCGGATTGATGCTCGACGTCACCGAACAAAAAACCTATCAATCGCAACTGCAGCGCGAGCGCGATTTTAACCAGAAAATCCTGAACACCACGCAGAGCATGATTCTGGTCCTGGATACCGCCGGGCTGATCAGTTATGCCAACCGCCGCTGCTACGAGGCCGGCTATCAGGAAGAGGAGCTGATCGGCCATCGTTTGATGGATTGGGTGGACGCTTCGCATCGCGAGGAGTTTGAAGCCGCGCTGGAAACTACCGCTCACGGCCATCAAGTGGAAAACATCGAATTGCCGGTGCGACGAAGCGACGGCTCCATGGGCCATTTTTCCATCAGCCTTAGCCCCATGCGTGACGAACAGAATACGGTAAACAGCGTCGTAGTCGTCATGACCGACATCACCGACGCCGCGCTGCTGCAGGCCAAACTCGCACACAGCGAAAAGATGGCCACCATCGGGCGTCTCGTTTCGGGCGTCGCTCACGAAGTTAATAACCCGCTCGCGGCAATTTTGGGTTTCACCGACCTATTACTCGAAAACCCCGCGGTTCCGGAATCGGCGCGCGAAGATCTCCAAGTCATTCTTCAGGAAACGCAACGCACCAAGGATATCGTCCAGGATTTGCTCAGCTTCGCACGTCAGCGCCCCGTGCAACGCGAACTTGTGCAGCTAAACGCCGTCCTGCGCCAAACCATCAAGCTGCGCAGCTACGATTTCGCCAGCCATGGCGTGGAAGTCACGGAAAATTTCGAAGACCAACTCGCTCCTGCTTTGGGAGACGCGCAACAGCTTCAACAGGTATTTCTAAACATTCTTAACAATGCCTATGACGCGGTTCAAGAGTCCGGGCAGCGCGGCCATATCGTCATTTCCACCAAGCGCTCCGGAGATTCACTGGAAGTCACGATCGGCGACAACGGCACGGGCATCGCCGACCCGCAAAGAATATTTGACCCCTTCTACACCACAAAACAGGTCGGCAAGGGCACCGGCCTCGGCCTAAGCATCTGTTACGGAATCGTTCGCGCGCACGGCGGCGAAATACAGTGCTGGAACAACGATGGATCCTCCGGCAGCACCTTTCTCGTGCGTGTACCCGTTGCCATCGAAACGGCCGACGCGGCGGTCGCGAAAGAAGCCGGGCGATGACTACACCCGTAACGGCCTCGGCCCTGGCTCCCATTCTCGTCATCGAGGATGAGCCGTCGGTCATTGCTTTTTTGCGCGCCGCTCTTCAGCGCAAGGGCTACCAGGTCGAAAACGCCGCCTCCGGCAAGGACGGCTTGGAGCTCTTGCGCGGCGGCCGCTATGGCGGCGTAATCTCCGACATCCGCATGCCGGGCACCGTCAATGGCGCCGAAGTGCATGCCTGGATCCAAGCCAATCGCCCGGAGCTGGCGGCGCGCATCATTTTGATCAGCGGAGATACCGCCAACAGCGAGACGCAATCGCTCCTCGAACGCAGCGGCACTCCCTGCATCGAAAAGCCGTTCAGAGTGCAGCACCTCTTATCTGTTGTGGAGAAAACCTTCGGGAAACCATGAGTCACGAAATCAAAACGCGCTTGCTAGTGGTTGATGACGAACAGAGTATTCGGCGCCTGTGCATGACCATCGGCACAACCCTGGGATTTGTCTGCGCCGAAGCGGAAAGCGCCGAAGTCGCGCTGTCGCGCCTCGACACGGAAACGCCCGATCTTTTACTGACCGATCTAAAGCTGCCCACCAAATCTGGCGTGGACCTGCTCCGTCAGACCAAGTCGCTCCTGCCGCACACCGAAGTCGCCATCATGACCGGGCACGGTTCCATCGAATCCGCCGTTGACGCCATGAAACTGGGCGCCTACGACTACATCGAAAAGCCCTTCCGCGTTGAAAAAATGCGCCTTTTGCTGCAGCGCATGGCCGAAAAAGTGCGCTTGGTCACGGAAAACGAATTCCTACGCGAACGCGTCAGCACCGAAGAAAATCTCGACGGCATCATCGGCACGTCCGCCAATATTCAAGACGTCTTGCGCATGATCGGCCGCCTGAAAGACACCCGTACCCCGGTGCTGATTTGCGGCGAAAGCGGCACTGGCAAAGAACTCGTCGCACGCGCCATCCATTTTCGCGGCGCACTCGCGCAAACGCCGTTCCTCGCCGTGGATTGCGGTTCCTTGGTGCCCACCCTGATGGAGAGCGAACTCTTCGGCTACGAAAAAGGCGCATTCACCGGCGCCATAAAATCCAAGTCTGGACTATTTCAAGCCGCCAATGGCGGTACGATCTTTCTTGACGAAATCGGCGAATTGCCCCTCGAAATGCAAGCCAAGCTCCTGCGCGTGTTGCAAGAAAAGGAAGTACGCCCGGTCGGTAGCAACGAGAAGGTCAACGTAGACGTCCGCGTAATCGCCGCCACCAATCGCGATCTCGAAGAGGCCTATCGTGCCGGCACTTTCCGTAAAGACTTGTACTTCCGCTTAAACGTCGTCACCGTCCAACTGCCTTCTCTGCGCGAGCGTCGCTCCGATATTCCCATGCTGACGCACCATTTTCTCGGTCGCTACGCCCACGGGGCACAAACCCAAGTGAGCGCAGCAGCCATGAAGAGCTTGCTGCAGTACGATTGGCCGGGCAACGTTCGTGAACTGGAAAATTGCGTCGCCCGCGCCGTTGCTCTCGGCGATGGAAAGCTCATCGATGTTGCTGACCTTCCTCCGGCCATTCGCACCGAACAACCTGACTCCCCCGGGACACCGCTCCAGGACGCTGCCGCCCTTTCGACCACCGCGCTAGCCGAAATGGAGCGCATGACGATCCTGCGCGTTTTCGAACAGGCTAACGGCGACAAAGCCCTTGCCGGTAAGATGCTCGGCATCAGCCGCGCCACTCTCTACCGCAAACTCAAGCGCTACAACATCCCAATGAAGGCCGATCCTGAGCTAGATGAATCGGATTCGCGTCCGATTGAACAATCATTGAACAATGATTGACCAATGATTTCACCGTCCCTCGTTGACCCGCTCGCAGGTCACGAGTTTCTTGTGATAATCGGGCGGGCATGCACGGTCTCGTCGCCACAAATCGTCACCTCGGTCACCATTTCTCGTCTGGTACCTGCAACTCCGTGAGATGAGACCGTTTCACCGTGAGACGAATCAGGCCGCTCCGCCGCCAGGGGAAAAACCTAACCCTCACCCTTTCTATGCTTTCTAGAGCCTCCGAGAAGGGTTCGCTTTGGAGCATAGCGTGCAACTCTCCCTCCGGGACGTTGCGCCTGTTCGGGAACCCTCGTGTGTAACACGTTTTTGCGACCGGAGACGTCAGCGCAGCTCGCAGTCAGCGCCGTGCTCGACCGCCGGATCGTTTGGGCGCACTAACCGGGGAAGGTCCCCGGGGGAACTACCGGTGAAAGACACCGCGGAAAGAGCGACACGAACCGTGCAATCGTCGAACGCCTGGCCGCCAGCCGAAACGACGCAAAGCTGCGCCGAGCAATTGTCGCGTTTCTTTCCGAGCGCTTCGCCGGTTCGCGTTCCCGTGCAAGTCACCGCATTGCGCGCCGGACGCGCCCGCTTGCGTGAAGCCACGGTCTTCGAGTTTGCGGGACGCGAGCATGCCATTTTTCTCTCAACGCTGCCGTTGGAGTTTGACGATCGCGTGAAAGTGCAGGGCGGAAATAATGCTGAGGTGACGGAGGGAAGCGTCGTCGCCGTTCAGTACCACGAAGGGCGCAAGGCCGTGGCCATTCGATTCTTACACGGGCCTTGCCAATGGGTGACGCAGACGTGAGCAAAACCATGACCACACTGAACATTCCGGCTCCCACGCGCACGGAGGCGCCGCGTCAAGCGCAGTGGGAAGAAGCACGCTCCGTATTTCCGATCTATCTTGCACTAGCCAAACAGTTGGCCATCGATATTCCGTTTCCGCCTGCCAACCGCAACCTTCCGGAAAAAGCCGAGCTCGAACTCTTCAGTCAGGTGCAGACCTGGCTTGATTCGATGGATCAGCGCGTCCTCGTTCACGAACTTCGTCACCTGCTCCAGATGACCACGCTGAACGCCAGCGAAACCGGTTTGCGCGCCCTCATTACCCGTCACTTGCGCAAACCCTCCAAGAGCAACGTGGACCGCGACAAAATCGATTTCCTGATGGTTCAGTATTTCGCCCTTTGCGCCCCGGCTAAGATCTATCACAAACAGATCGAACCAGCCGACGTGGCTACAGTCATGAAGCCCGTCCTCGGAGCCGCGCCCCTTACCCCGGTTGCATGGTGCGCGCCTCTTGAAAAAATGATCGAAGCGCTGCGCGAATTCCGCAATCTTCGCTCCATCACCAAGTCAGACTTCATCGCTCAGGGTCGCAAAGTGAAGGAGGCCGCCGGCAGCAGCTTCTATGAACCAGCCGCGCTGCTGTCCTTCATTCGCTTCAATTTCTTGCTCCGTCGCACCCTCATCGAGCTCATGCACGCGGACCTGATTGCCATTCGCACCGGCCTGAACCAGCTGGAAACTGCGGGCGTCGCCACCGTCAACTGCCGCCACACCGGCGCCCCAACCCTCGAGCCCCTTGCAAAAATCAAGCAGGCCGCCGATGAATGGAAACAGCCTTTTCAGAAGGAATATACCGAGAGTACCGTCACGCAAGCCTTCGAAAAGTTAATGGGATTACGCAACGACATCGAACAAGCCATGGAAAAGGTTGGCCTCAAGACGTTCGCCTCAGCGCCCGTAAAGAAATCCGAAACGGTGGCCCCAGCCGATGCGCCCGCAAGTTCAGCCGCGGAACATGCGCCAGCACGCAGCGCGGAGTCCAAAATCGAAACCGAGCCGCCGCTCGACTTCGAGACCTGCCTCGAAAAAATTTGGGAACAGTTGATCGCCACGCCTCCTTCGCGCGGCCGATCCATGACCACCGTAAAAGTTGGCGAAGCGCGCATCCTCATGTCCTCTTGGGAAGTCGCCGCCTTCGTCACCGAAGATGGCGCCTCCGCGGAGGATCTTCGCCGCGCCGTGGTCGCCAGGACTCTTGTCACCACGGCTCTCGAATCCGCCAGAGCCACCGGCAATGCCAGCGCACTCGATCGCGCGCTGCCCGTCGCCCGGATCGAAGTAACCCGCTTGCAAGAGCGCGTGGACGTGGCCAAGCAAGCCAAAGATACCGAAGCCGCCGTGAATCTCGGCATCAGCACCAAACGTTTGTTGTCGGCATTAGACGAAGCGGAAAAGCTCTAGCAGCACCGTACGGCCTTGGGGATTGATTCGATCAGCGTGGGAGCCCTTCTTCCTTGCGAAACGCGAACGTACTGATTCTTACCGACGAAGCCGAATTCGCCCGCCTGCTCACCGCGTGCTGGCAAACCGAGCGCCACGCCCCTCGCGTCACCATCTTGAACAGCGACGTCTGGACCGCGCAAAGCGGCCCGGCCTACGATCTGGTGGTTGTCGGCCCCATGCGCGACGGCAAACTATCCGATATCCTGGGCGAGTTCGAGCCCACCGCCGCCGTCATCCTGTGTGCGCCCGCGGACTCCCGCGAGCTCGTCCAACTCCGCGCAAAATATCCGCGCCTCGTGCACGTCCCGCTTCGCGAAGATTGGGCGCAAACACTTTTGCTCGTCGCCGGGGAATCCCTCCGTCGCACCGAGGCCGTCCGCACCGCCCGCGCAGCTCAGCGCGCAGCTCAGCGCAACGAGCACCACGCCACCCTCGGCCGCTACATGATGGACATGAAACACAGCGTCAACAACGCCCTCACTTCCATGCTGGGCAACGCCGAACTCCTCCTTCTCGAGCCCGGCCAGCTCTCCACCCAGTCGCTCCACCAGATCAAGACCATCCACAACATGGCCCTGCGCATCAACGAAATCATGCAGCGATTCTCATCCCTATCCACCGAGATGAAGGAAGCTGAGACAACATCTCAAGCTGAGAATCCCGAGCCCGCCTTTACCAACGGCTCACGCCGCTAGCTGCGCGCCAAGAGCTCCTAAATCTCCCGCAATCAATTACTTAGCAACATCAGCAAGTGCCCTTTAACTTCCCTTCACACTGGCTCTTCGCGTGCACCTTTGCTCTGCGGATAACTCTGGGGGGAACGGGTAAGTGCGAAAAAAAGTTCTCATCGTCGATGACTCTCCGGCTCAGGTAAAGCTCATCCATGGCTTGCTTGAGCGCGAGGGCTACAACCCCATTGATCTCCACGACCCTCGCCGCGTCGAAGAAACCATCACCACGGAGCAACCCACGCTGATTCTCCTCGATGTGGTGATGCCCGATCGCAACGGCTTTCAGGTCTGCCGCGAGCTAAAAAACAGCGCCGAGTTCGGCTCCATCCCGGTAATTCTGGTCACCTCCAAAGACACCGCAAGCGACCGCTACTGGGGACAACAGCAGGGCGCCGACGGGTACGTAACGAAACCT
>JBEKVU010000250.1:0-6529 GCA_049513775.1 Candidatus Acidiferrum sp. | reverse complement strand
CAGTCTTGAGTCTGCCTCGCGCGGCGCAGCCAAAGTCCGCCGCTCCTACGCCCATCCATCTCACTCCGCCGCCGCGCGACCTTGCGCCACAGCCCGTCCCCGTTGCTCCGGCAGTTCCCCAAGATGTCGCGTCCGCCAAAACTGTCGCCGAAAGCTCCACCGACGCTTTGCGCGCCGAAAACGCTCGTCTTCAGGAACAACTCGCCGCGCTGCTGATTGCCGACGGCAAGAAAAACGACACAGCCAAATCCGCCGCGCCCGTAATCGCTGCTCCCGCATCCGATCTTAAGCCCGCTAACGCCGCGGCAAAAATATTTGAACTAGCGCATCCCTCGCCGAGCATTCCTGTTGCGCCAAAGCCCGTCGCTGCTACGTCCGCGGCAGAAAAAATCTCCTCACCCGCCCCTGCGCCAATCGCGCAGCCGCCCGCGCCGCAATCTCCAGTCGCCGCCAAGACCGCATCGCCGGAGAGAACTTCCAGCCTGCCGCTGCCTTCGTTCCGCGATGAAGAGCACGTAAAAATTCCGTCCTGGCTCGAACCTCTGGCGCGCAACGCCGCCGTCGCCATGCCTACCGATGAGGCCGCGGCAACGTCCGTCCCTGCGGCTCCATCCACAAGCTTTGTCTTCGACGAGCCGGTACCTGATGCGCATTGGTTGAACAAAGATGGGTTGAACAAAGGCGTATTGCACAAAGATGGGTTGCATGCCGAACGGCCGCAGGAAGATGGCGCCGCTCAACTGCACAACGAGCTATCGCAAGAAAATACATCACAAGTGGATGGCACCCAGGAATCGCTGGACAACATTCCCACGCCTGACTTTGGCTCACGTTTCTTGATGGAAGAAAAAAGCGCCGGCGCTTCCAAATCGAACAAACTCGTGTTCGTCGGTATCGCCGCTGCGGTTATTTTCGCCGTGGCCAGCGGCGGTTACTGGTACACCCATCAGGGCTCTCTCGCAGGGCCCGCCACCGCGGCACAGACCGCTAGCGCTCAGCGACCGTCCGATTCTGCCGCAGCCGCCGCCACGCCCCAGGAGACTCTCCGCGGCTCGGCCAACACTCCCGCCAACACGCGTCCCGGAGCCATCGTCAACCAGATTCCCACCCCCGCCGCGCTCAACACCAACATGGTGGTCACGCCCAGTCACGCTTCGCAGCCTACTACGGTTGCTCCGTCTAACGGCGTAGCTCAGCCGCTTGTCGCTCAGCCTGCCGCCGTGCAGCCGAAACGGCCGGCTCTTGGAGAAGTGCACCTTGCGGCTCCCACGGTGACGCGCACAGAAAATTCCGGCTCCCCCGACGCCGATCCGGGCATCGCTCTAAACGGCTCAGCGACACCGGCTGAAACCATTCCCGGAGCCAGTCTCGCTTCCTCCTCAGGTCCGGTCGCGCCAAGCGTTCCCATTCCCGTCGGCGGCGACGTCAAGTCCGCGCAACTCCTGAAATCCATCCCGCCCATTTATCCCCCGTTTGCCAGAACGCAACGCATCAGCGGCGACGTAAAAATCGACGCCCTCATCGACGCCACCGGCAAAGTCACCACCATGAAAGTCGTGAGCGGCCCCACGCTCCTCCATCAAGCCGCCATGGACGCCCTCCACCAGTGGAAATACCAGCCCGCCACCCTCGACGGCAAAGCCGTCCCCATGCACCTCACTGTAACCATCCAGTTCCGCATGCAATAGCCCGCGGCACGCACTTCAACCCCGCCTCTCTGCATTCATGTCGCGCGCTTCTGCTTGCCCGGCCTCAACTTGTGTGGAGGCTTCCGCAATGTATCCAATCCGCCCATACAGTTTGGCGCGATGCTTGCGGCTGGTACGCCCGGGTTCGTATACTGGTGGCCCGGGCAAATGAGGCACGGCGAGTGGGTAGCTCGCGCAAAGTGCGGCGTTGGCCTTCGAATCCGAGTGCAAGAATCAGGGAAGGTCGCACGTTAGCTTTGCGTTGCGGCGAAAACCGTGCGGAGATTTTTTCGCGGCATGAAGTCAGATATTTTTGCGTGATTGAGAAGCGGTAGATTTTAGGAGAGTGTGCATGTCCCAGGTACCCACGCCCGAAGAACTGAACGTCTACGAAAACGCCGAAGCGCGATTTGAAATCGCCGCAAGAAAACTGAATCTCGAGCAAGGCCTCTATCGCTACCTGAAACACCCCAGCAAGGAAATCACTCTGTACATCCCCGTCGGTATGGACAACGGCACGCTGGAAGTTTTTACCGGCTACCGCGTGTTGCACTCCACGGTGCGCGGGCCGGGCAAGGGTGGCATTCGTTTTGCGCCAGACGTCAGCCTCGACGAAGTTCGCGCGCTCGCCACCTGGATGACCTGGAAGTGCGCGGTCGTGAACATTCCCTTCGGCGGCGCCAAAGGCGGCGTGGTTTGCAATCCGCAGAAAATGTCCAAGTCCGAACTCGAGCGCCTGACCAGACGCTACACCGCGGAATTGGCGGATTGGCTGGGGCCAGAAAAAGATGTTCCCGCACCGGATGTTGGCACCAACGAGCAGACCATGGCTTGGGTGATGGACACCTACGCCATGCACCTCGGGCAAGCCACCACCGCGGTGGTCACCGGCAAGCCCATTGAACTTGGCGGCTCCGCAGGCCGCCGCGAAGCCACCGGGCGCGGCGTGATGATGTGCTGCAACAAAGCCATCGCCAAGCTGGGCATCAAAAAAGATGGCTGCCGCGTCATCATCCAAGGCTTCGGCAACGTCGGCTCGCTGGCCGCGGAATTGATGCAAAAGGCCGGCTACAAAATCGTGGGCCTCGCCGACATCGCCGGCGGCTTGTATAACGAGAATGGCTTCGATGTCCCCAAAGTCATCGACTGGGTCTACACGCAGAAAAAATCCCTGCAGGATTTCCCGAGCGGCGGCACAAAGATGTCTGCGCGCGACGTGCTCTTTCAGCCCTGCGACATTGTCATTCCCGCGGCCATCGAAAATCAAATCACCGAAAAAAATGCTACCCAGGTGCAGGCCAAAATCCTGTGCGAAGGCGCCAACGGTCCCACCACCTCGCAGGCCGACGCCATCATCGACGCCAAAGGCATCTTCACCGTGCCGGATATTCTCGGCAACGCCGGCGGCGTCACCGTCAGCTACTTTGAGTGGGTACAGGATCGCCAGGGATTTTTCTGGCGAGAAAGCGAAGTCAACGAGCGCCTGCTGGATGTGATGGACAACGCCTTCGACCAGGTGGTGCGCTACGCCGAGACGCACCACGTCAACAACCGCATCGCGGCATACATGCTGGCCATCGATCGCGTGGCCAGTGCGCTGAAGCTGCGCGGCATTTACGCTTAGCCGCCCGTTCCTCCGTCGCCGATGACGCGACGAGCGGCTACGTCGGCGTTGCCTGACAACTTCGGGCCAGCCCGAAGAAATATATCTTTGGTGCTGGCGCATGCGAAAATAAATGTGTATGCTTCCGCTCCGCAGCGCGAGGAGCCCCGCCGAACGCGCCGCCACTAGCGCCAATGTTTGAACACTCCGTAACACCGGGTCACGCCAAGAGCGAAGACCAGCACCGCCACGAGATTTGCGTGGCCGGCCGCTGGATGTATGAACGCGATTTCATCGTGGCCTGCGAAGGCAATCTCTCCGTGCGTCTCGGCCCGGATCGCATCCTGACTACACCGACCTGCATGAATAAGGGCCACCTGCGCCCCGGGGACTTGGTGGTTACCGATATGGGTGGGCGGCAAATTTCCGGTGAGAAGAAATTCTCCTCGGAACTGGCCATGCACCTGTTGTTTTATCGCATGCGCCCGGACGTTTTCGCGGTGTGCCACGCGCATCCGCCGACGGCCACGGGTTTTGCGGTGGCCGGGCGCGGCCTCGATCAGGCACTGCTCCCCGAAGTGATCATCGGTTTGTGCCAGATTCCGCTGGTGCGTTACGGGACTCCGGGCACGCCGGAGCTCAGCGCGGCGCTGGAGCCCTTTGTGCCGCACTACGATGCCATGCTGCTGGCCAATCACGGAGCGGTGACCTGCGCGCCGGATTTGCTCACGGCTTTTTTCCGCATGGAGACGATTGAGCACGCCGCGAAAGTCACGCTGGCGGCGGAGATGGCCGGTACGCCCGAGCTGCTTTCCGGCCGCGAAGTTGCCAAATTGATGGCCGCGCGTTCGCGCTATTTTGTGGAAGCGCCTCCGGGCGGCGGAGCGGAATTGCCGATCACCAGCGACAGCGTGGAAAAAGAAGACGAGCCGGTGACGCTGACGCGCAGTGAACTTGACGCGCTGATCGACGAAGCGGTGCGCAAGGACCGCGCCCGCCGCTGAGCCTACCTTCGGCGCGCTGCCACGCAGACAGATCCAACCGTAGATTCCTCGTTGTCCTCGGAATGACACCAGCCATATTTGAGAAGAATGAGTTTGAGTAGAATGAGCCATGCATAAAGGGCGTCTCGAAGCGTTTAGCGACGGCGTGATCGCCGTGATTATTACGATCATGGTGCTGGAATTGAAGATGCCGCACGGCACGGATTGGGCGGCGCTACGTCCGCAGATCCCGATTTTTCTCAGCTACGTGCTTAGTTTTATTTACGTGGCGATTTACTGGAACAACCACCATCACATGCTGCAGGCGTGCCGCAAGGTGAATGGCCACATCCTGTGGGCGAATATGCATTTGTTGTTCTGGATGTCGCTGGTGCCAGTGGTGACGGAATGGATGGGCCAAAATCATCGCGCCAGTATTCCCGTGGCGATGTACGGCGCGGTGCTGCTGCTGACGGGCGTTGCGTACACCATACTGTCGCGTGCGTTGATCGCGCTGCACGGAGCAGAGTCGCCGCTGGCCGTCGCGCTGGGCAGGAATGACAAGGGAAATCTCTCGCTGCTGCTCTACGCGATCGCCGTGGGCCTCTCCTTCGTGCATCCATCGATCGCGCTGGTGATTTATGCCGCGGTGGCGCTGCTGTGGTTCGCGCCTGATCCGCGCATCGAGAAACGCATTTCCGACTGAATCGCGCATCATTGATCTTGCGTAATCCGTTGAATATAAACTAGTTAAGTAAGTAAGATGGATGAGATCCCGCGCATTTCTCGGAAGGGTTCATTCTGCTGGGGTTACGCGAGAGCATTTATGTATATAGTACTGTATAGATAACATTTGAACGCTATGGAAGCGGACGGAAGAAGTTCGTGAACAGGGTCCTCCCGGCGGACTCGGTTTTGCCTCTGGGGCACCGCGTTGAATTCGTTGACGAGGCTAGCTTGATGACGTAGCGTGACGGCGTAAACGAGTTCTCGCTTATGTCGTTTCCTGTTTACGTACAGATTGGTTCGCTGCGCCTGAACCCGCATTTGGTGTTGGAGGCAGTCGCGTATGCCGTGGGATTTCGCGTGTATTTGTGGTTGCGCAAGCACAATGGCGACATGCTCGACGACACGAATCGCTGGTGGGTGATTGCGGCGGCGGCACTGGGGGCGGTGGCGGGAAGCAAGATGCTTTACTGGTTTGAGGACCCGGGGCTGACGCTGGCCCATTGGAACGACTTAGTGTATCTCATGGGCGGCAAGACGATTGTCGGCGCGCTCGCGGCTGCTCTTTTTTCTGTTGAGGCTATGAAACTGCAACTGGGGATTACGCAGCGTACCGGAGATTTGTTTGCCGTGCCGTTATGCGTGGGGATTGCCATTGGGCGCGTGGGGTGTTTTCTTACCGGACTTGATGATCACACGTTTGGCGTGGCGACGCGTTTGCCGTGGGGCGTCAATTTTGGCGACGGCATAGCGCGGCATCCTACGCAGCTTTACGAATCGCTCTTTGTAATCGCCCTGGGTATATTTCTGTGGCGCCGGTCGGGGCGACCTCATGTCGCGGGTGATATTTTCGAGATGTTTATGGTCGCGTACTTCGCGTTTCGCCTGGCGGTGGACTTTTTGAAGCCGGACGTGCGCGTGTTTCTGGGCTTTTCGTCGATTCAACTGGTCAGCATGGGGATTTTGCTGTACTACGCGCCCGACGTTTTGCGCTGGGCGGGCGTCTTCCGAACCGAGCACGAGGTGCATGTATGACGCAAGATCTTCAACCGCCGCGCGAGCCCGGCAAGAAGCTGCAGATTTCCACGATATTGATTGGCTTGCTGCTGCTGTGGATCGGTTGCTGCGGCGGAGCCTTTACGTTACTGGGGTTTCAATCGTCTCCGTCGATAGAACGCGTAGCCATCGCCTTGGACATCCTAGGTATAGTGGCCTTTTGTGCGCTGCTGATTACGCTGATTATCTTGGGCGTGCTGAAGTTGCTCAAGGGAAAATCGGATTAGCCCTTGAGCGTGCAAATTGGGGCCGCGGTGGCGTTTGTGCATGGCGGCGGGATCTGGTATGCGCATCGCATATCAGGGAGCTTGTTTCAGAGAATGGGTGAGGTCATGACGGAACGTGTGCGGCCTTATGCTTTTTACGATGTGGCGGTGACCATCTGCTCGACGTGTTTTCGCAAACTTGAAGGCAAGATTGTTTTTCAGGATGACAAGGTGTTTTTGTTGAAGCGCTGTCCGGTGCACGGCGCG
>JBEKVU010000249.1:0-6543 GCA_049513775.1 Candidatus Acidiferrum sp. | reverse complement strand
GCTGCATCTGAATATGCTTGTGAAACACGACGATCCACGAAGCGGCCAGCAAACCGTCACCGTGACGCGGGTGAATCGCAGCGAGCCTGCTGCCGAGATTTTTGAGATTCCTGCCGGCTACAAAGTGGTGGACGAAAACCCCGCGAATTGAATCGTCCAATAAACGAATCCCGCGGAAACCTTCAGCTTCACGAGACGCATTCAGTAGGCCCTGTGTGCAAAGACCTGGGACTAGGGGGCCCTAGGTATTGGGTCAGTTTCCGGTTAGGCCAGTGGCGCGGAAATCTTCGGCTCTGTATGGAATACTTTGACCACACGAATGTTGAACGCTCTGAGCAAGGAAACAATTCAATTACTGGCAGACGCCGCTAGTTGAATCCAACTCAGGCAGCGAGCGCGAATTGCTTCGGGTTGGTATTTCAGTCTGGCCGCATTGGCGCTCTTCCCGGCCGTATTCCACTTGCCGACTCTCTTTGCTGTCGGGTGGCTTGCGTGTGGTATCGGACTGACTGCCGACGCACTATTTGGCCTGGCGGGAACAAAGCTAGAATCGATATTAGCCTCACGAATCTGCGTAGCGATTGCGGTCGTCATATTTTCGCTCTATTGCGCGATTCGTACTAAGCAGCGATTCGGCTTTCTGTTTGCCGTGTACGGAGGCAAGCTCGCTTCGTCTGCCGCTATCGGACTTCGCGCGTCCCGGCGCACGAACGCCACCCCTCCCGACCTGGTAGAGCGCGTACAGAACGCATTTGTGACTGCAACCTACTCCGATCCAGGCGAAACTCCGGGGTTGGTCTCGCTTCGACGAGCCACCGGATGATCCCCTAGCGGGCGGGTAAAATTCGCGCTAAGCGGTGATTTGCAGTAATATGCGAGATATACACGATTAACGCGGCGTAATTGCGGCCAGAAGGGCATGCACTCGATGGGGACTCGAATCCTGGTGGTAGACGATCACGACGTGGTGCGGGCTGGAGTGAAGAGCATTTTGGCGACGCGCTCGGATTGGGAAGTGTGCGGAGAGGCGACGAACGGGAAGATGGCCGTGGAGATGGCGCGGGAGCTGAATCCGGATTTGATCGTGATGGATATCACCATGCCGGTGATGAGCGGGCTGGAGGCGGCCCGGGAGATTTCAAAGCTGAGCCTGAATAGCAAGGTGCTGGTGCTCTCCATGCATGAGCTGCATTACAAAGTTGAAGATCTGGTGAAGATGGGGATTAGCGGGTACGTGTTGAAGTCTGACGCGGTGCGCGATTTAATTCGCGCGCTCGATGCATTGGCGGGGGGCGGAACGTTTCTGAATAACAGCAGGGGCTTCGGAAACAGTGGTACGGAGGCATCGAAATCGGGGGGCGCGATTTTTCGGATGGCGCTGGGGTGGGCGTAGAGGATTTGCGTTGATCGTTGGATGGTTGGGACGGTTTTGTGGTGCCTACGGAATTGGCGCGGGGCGGCGTTCCTCTTTCTGATTTGCGGTTGCCGTGGTGAAGTGCGCAGGCACGAGTGCCTGTGCTACTAAAAGCGTTCATTCTTGATGACAAAAGACCATACAGGATCTGAGATTCGGGGACGTTCTGGATTTGTGGCCATTGTGGGGCGGCCGAATGCGGGAAAGTCCACGCTGATCAATCGATTGGTAGGGCAGAAGATTGCGATTGTGACGTCGAAGCCGCAGACTACGCGGAATCGGATTCAGGGCATTGTGACGCGAGCCGAAGGGCAGATGGTTTTTATCGATACGCCTGGTTTGTATGAAGCGGATTCGGCGCTCGGGCGGCAGATGATGCATGAAGTGGCGGCGGCGCTCGAGGATATCGACGTGCTGCTGCTGATGGTGGATGCGTCGCATGCGCAGACGCATATGGATGAGTTGCTGCTGTCGAAGGCGAAGAGATTTCGCGGGAAGACGATTTTGGTTTTGAACAAAGTGGATCGCGTGGCGAAAGAGGGTTTGCTGCCGCTGATCGAGGAGTTTTCGAAGGCTTTTGAGTTTGCGGCGATTGTGCCGGTTTCGGCGCTCAAGGGCGGCGGGCTGGAGCAGTTGCAGCAGGAGATTTTGCGCATGCTGCCGGAGGGGGAGCCGCATTTTCCCGAAGATCAGGTGACGGATCAGCCGGAGAGATTCCTGGCGGCCGAGGTGATTCGAGAGAAGGCGATTCAGTTGACGTATCACGAAGTGCCGTACGCGCTGGCGGTGATGGTGGATAAGTATGAGGAGAAGCCACGGTTGCTGCGGATTGAAGTGACGCTTAGCGTGGAACGGGATTCGCAGAAGAAGATCTTGATTGGGCACAAGGGCGAAATGCTGAAGAAGATTGGGACGGAAGCGCGCAAAGAGCTCGAGAAGATGTTTGATACGAAAATTTATTTGGGGTTGTTTGTGAAGGTGATGCCGGATTGGCGGGAAAATCCGGCGCGAGTTAGGGAGTTTGATTGGCATGGGCAGCTGGAGGCGTTGAGTGAGTTGCAGCGGGAGCCGGGGGATGGTGAGGGGTAAGTTTGGAGCGAAAATATGTTGGCGTTGCTGATGGGATTGAAGAGCATTTCGCCCGATGCGCTGCATAAGATGATGCAGGAGCAGAAGGCGACGATTGTTGATGTGAATTCTCCGCAGAGCTGGGCGAAGGCGCATGTGCCGGGGGCGGTGAATCTTGATCCTGTTAATTACCGTGACAGTGATTTGCCGGCGGATAAGGAAACCAGCTTGATATTTTATTGCTCGAATCCCTTGTGTATGAAGGCGCCGAACGCTGCGAAGCGGGCTAAGAAGATGGGTTATGGGAATGTGAAGGTGATGTCGGCGGGGATTAGTGGGTGGCTTTCCGCGAAGTTGCCGACTGAGGGTGCGGCGGGGGCGGCGTGATGAATGGCGCTCGGTGGGCATGATTTCTCGGCGCCGGGCGAAGAAGGTTTGGTTGACGAAGTGGCGACTGGCGTCGGAGACAGGGTGACGAACGGCAGCGGCAACGACGTGCGAATCTAAAGATTCGGCACTACAGAAGCGGCTACTCTGGTGCGGCGATGCCGAGGCTTTTCATTTTGCGGTAGAGGTGGCTCCGTTCCAGGCCTAGCGCGGTGGCGGTTTGCGTCATGTTCCAGCGGTGTTCCTGCAATTTTCTTAGGATAAATTCACGTTCGTAGGCGCTGCGGGCTTCGTGCAGCGTGCTGTAGGGTTGGTGCGGGCTTTCGGCGGCGCCGCGGAAAAGTTCGGGCGGAAGGTGGTGCGGCTCGATGCGCGCTTGCGGGCAGACGATGACCAGGCGTTCGACGAGGTTGCGGAGTTCACGGACATTTCCCGGCCAGGGGTAACGGAGCAGAACGTCCATGGCGGCGTCGCTGAGTTCGCGGATTTTTTTGCCGTACTCCACGCTGAATTCGTGCAGAAAATGATTGGCCAGCGTGGGAATGTCGCGGAGACGCTCGCGAAGTGGCGGGACGACGAAGGGGATTACGTTTAGGCGATAAAAAAGATCCTGGCGAAAGGTGCCGTGGGAAATTTCGGTTTCGAGATTTTTGTTGGTGGCGGCGAGAACGCGGACGTCCACGGTCATGGTCTGGCTCGAGCCGACGGGCTCGAAGCGCTGCTCTTCGAGGACGCGCAGGACTTTGGATTGCGTGCGCAGGCTCATGTCGCCGACTTCGTCGAGAAAGAGCGTGCCACCGTTGGCCTTTTCGAATTTGCCAATTTTATCTTCGCTGGCGGCGCTGAAGCTGCCTTTCACGTGACCGAAGAGTTCGGACTCGATCAAGTCTTCGGGAATCGCGGCACAATTTACTTCTACGAATGGACCTTTGCTGCGCAGGCTGGCGGCGTGCAAGGCTCTGGCGACTAGCTCTTTTCCGACACCACTTTCCCCATAAATTAGAACGCGGCCGTTGGTGGGCGCGGTGACGGCGATCTGCTGGCGCAGCGCTTTCATGGGGACGCTGTCGCCGAGCACCTGGTAACGGTGGCGCAGTTCGCTCCGCAGCAATTGATTTTCGTCAAGAAGGCGGCGCTGCTGCACGGCGTTGCGGACCAAGACGATAATTTTTTCGAGCGAGAGAGGTTTTTCGATGAAATCGAAAGCGCCGAGTTTGGTGGCGCGGACGGCCGTTTCAATAGTGCCGTGACCGGAGATCATGATGACGGCGGGCGGGCGCGGATAGGATTGCAGGCGGCTGAGCGCTTCAAGGCCATCGATGCCGGGGAGCCAGACGTCGAGGAGGATCACTTCGTGTTCTTCGGTGGTGGCGCGATCCAGGGCCTCTTCGGCTGAGGCGGCGGTGTCTACGAGATAGCCTTCGTCGGCGAGGATGGAGGAAAGCGATTCGCGAATTCCGCGTTCATCGTCGACGATCAGGACGCGAGGCTTGGGGGCGGTCACGAGGCTTCCAGTCCGGGATGATCGCCGGCGAGGGCGGGGGCGACGTCGGCGACGGGGAGCAGGACGAGAAAGCGGGAGCCGATGGGGTCGTTGTCTTCGACGTGGAGCGTGCCGCCGTGTTCGGCCACGATGCGCGCGGCGATGGCGAGCCCGAGGCCGGTGCCGCGACCTTTGGTGGAGAAATGCGGGAGGAAGAGCTTGTCTTTATCTTCGGGAGAAATGCCGTGGCCGGTATCGGCGACGCAGATTTCGACGGTGTCGGATTCGGAGTACAGGCGCGTGGAGATGGAGATTTCGCGGTGGCGGGAATTTTCGAGGGCTTCGGCGGCGTTGTCGATGAGGTTGACGAGGACGCTGCGCAAGAGGATGCCGTCGGCGCGGACGGAGGGCAGATTTTCAGCGAGGGAAGTTTTTACGGTGATGCCGTCGAGACGACCGGAGAAAATCTCGAGGGCTTCGCGGACGAGCGTGGTGGTATCCGTTGGCGTGAGCTTGGCGCTCGGGAAGCGGACGAATTGCGAGAATTGACTTACGAGATCGGCGAGGGTGGTGACTTCGCGTTCGATGAGGCGGGAGCATTCTTGAACCAGGCGAGTGAGTTCGGGGTCGGAGGCGGGCGCGGGGTTTTGGGTGGCGGATTCTTCGGCGCGGCGATCGAGAAAACGGGAGAGGCGTTGCGCGGAGAGCTGAATGGGCGTGAGAGGGTTCTTGATTTCGTGGGCGATGCGGCGAGCGACTTCCTGCCAGGCGGCGAGTTTTTGCGCGCGGAGGAGTTCGGAGAGATCGTCAAAGACGACGACGAAGCCGGTGTTGGCGCGGCGCGGGCCGAGGGAGCTGACGGTGACGGCGAGGTGCAGCACGCGGCCGGCGACGACGGTTTCTATTTCGCGGGAGACTACGCCCATGCGGAGGGCGCGGCGCATTAATTGTCCGACAACGCGCGCGGCTTCGGAACCCAGCAACGTTTCAAGAGAGGCGGCGTTGTTGGCGGCGGGGCCGAACATACGAACCACGGCGGGGTTGGCGCGGAGAATGGCGCCTGCGGCGTCCAGCGAGAGTACGCTAGTGGGAATGTTTTCAAGGACGGTTTCCATGAGCTGGCGGCGGCGTTCGAGCTCTTGGACGGCTTGCTGGAGGTTGCGCGTGAATTGATCGATTTGTACGCGGCTATCGCGCAACTGCGAAGTCATGGTGTTGAAAGAGCGAATGAGAATGCCGAGCTCGTCTTGGGATTGTTCGGGGACTTGATAGTCAAAATTGCCGGCGGAAACCTCGCGGGTGCCCTCAGCGAGCGCTTGAATGGGGACGGTGACCTGTTTGGCGAGGAAGAGCGCGAGCCAGGTGACGGAGAAAAGCAGCAGCATGGTGAAGAACAGCAGGATGAGGAGCATCTGGCGCTTGAGGGCGCGGAGGTTTTGTTTTTGCGCGTAGTATTCGCGCGTTTGCGATTGGATTTCTACGATGTGGGCATAGAAGTCTGGGCTGGTGCGAAAACCGATGATCAAGGAGCCGGCTTGCGAACTCGTGAGAGCCGCGCGCGTGGCGAGATAAGATTTCTGGGACGCCTCCCAAATTTCGATGCCGCTCGGCAGGCTGCGCACCGGAACGCCAGAGAGATCGGATTGCGCGCAAATGGGGATGGAGCGTTCTTCCGGGGGCTCGTCGCAGATGACGCCCCCGCGCAGAACTTTGCCGTTGGCGTCCAAGACCCAGACGGCGTCGGCGCCGGCCGAGAATGCGTGCTGCATGAGGTCTTCGGCGGGGCCAGCCGCAAAGGGCTGGGTCACGCGGCTGAGAGCATGCAGGCGGGGAACTTGCGTGCGGCCAAGATCGTTGAGCAGGAGCTGAGTTTGTTCGGATGCGATTTCGAGCGGGCGCGGGAACCAGCGGCCCAGCGTGCGGTTCAGCAGCGAATAGCTGACGAAAAACATAAACAGAATGGGGAGGAGGGAAATGGCCATGGCGCCGACGACCATTTTCGATTTGAAGCGCGCGCCGAGTTGATCTTTGCTGCGTTCGGCCCAGAGACGGAGCATGGTGCGGGTGAGGATGAGCGTGAAAGTGAGCAGGGCGGCAGTGATGAGGCTGGATACGGCGTATAGAGTTAGAGCGTCACGCCAATTTTTTGGTTCGAACGGGACGTCCAGGGAGCCAAAGGTAAAGACCGCGG
>JBEKVU010000248.1:0-6560 GCA_049513775.1 Candidatus Acidiferrum sp. | reverse complement strand
GGGTAAGCAGCATGGCCAGCCTCTCGACAAACGCATTGCTGCAAAAAGCCCCCGCTCTCTTCGCCCGCCTCCGCACCCTCTGGAGCCTCGTAACCATCCGTCGCCGCGCGCGTTCGCTGCGCATCGCCGAAACCGTCTCCCTTGGCGACAAACGTTTTGTCGCCGTCCTCGAATTTGAGCGCCAAAGATTTCTCATCGGCGTCACCAGCCAGTCGGTATCGCTGTTGCAGGGCTTGGGAGCGCCGCAATTGCCGGCAACACTCAATTCCTCCGGCGCGGGCCCCGATGCTCGTCGCGAAGAATCTGGAGAACCATCTTGACGCACGCCCTCGCTTTGTTCGCTGGCGTCGCGCAAGGTCCCATCCTGCAGTTGCCCGGTCTCAGCGTGCGGGGCGATTCCACCTCCCTTACCATCATCCTTCTGCTCACCCTCCTCACCCTGATTCCCGCGATTCTCCTCACCATGACTCCGTTCGTGCGCATCCTGATTATTTTTCACTTTCTGCGACAGGCCCTGGGCACGCAAACCGCGCCGAGCAATCAGACCTTGATCGGGCTGGCCCTTTTCCTCACCTACTTCATCATGCAGCCCGTCGGCATCGCTGTGCACACCCAAGCCATCATCCCGTTTGAACACGGCAAGATAAACACCCTCGATGCTCTGGGTCTCGCTGCCGGACCTGTGCGCACCTTCATGCTCAGCTACGCGCGCGAAAAAGATGTAGCGCTGTTCGTCGAAATGAGTCGCTCGCCGCGCCCGCAAAATGCCGACGAAATTCCCATGCGCGTGGTCATCCCCGCGTACATCCTTTCGGAATTAAAAACCGGCTTTCAAATCGGCGCCGTGCTCTTTCTTCCATTTCTCGTGATCGATCTGGTTACCGCTTCGGTCACCACCTCTATCGGCATGCTGCAGTTGCCACCCGTGGTGATTTCCACGCCTCTCAAAATTTTGCTGTTTGTTGTAGTCGACGGTTGGAACTTGGTCGTTGGTTCCATGCTGCGCAGTTTTCATTACTGATGTTGCCCGGTTTGCCTTATTGACGTCGCTCAGCTTGCACTGCTGATTCGCCCTGGAGTGTTTTTCATGAACGCCGCACAAGTCGTTGAACTGTCCCGTCGCACTATCGAAGCCGCCTTCTGGGTTGCTTCGCCGATCCTTCTTGCTGCCATGGTCGTCGGCCTAATCATCAACATCGGCCAGGTCATGACCTCGATCCAGGACTTAACCGTTTCCACCGTGCCGCGCCTGGCCGCCGTAGGCGCGATCGTCTTTTTCTTAACGCCCTGGATGCTGCACCACCTGGTCACCTTCACGCAGTCGCTGCTTACCGATTTTCGCGTGTACACCCACTAAAGGACTGGCGTGCCCATCGACCTCCAACAAATCCTGACGCATGCGCTGACCATCGGCCTGCGCGTCGGCGGCGTCATGTCTTTCGCGCCGTTTCTTGGCAGCGCCTCCATTCCCGTACGCGTTCGCGCCGCATTCACCATCGTCCTTACCGCGCTCCTCTATCCCGTCGTCGATATTCCGCATCTCGCACTCACTCCCGTGGCTTGGACCAGGCTCGCGCTCAGCGAAGCCATCCTCGGTCTCGCGCTCGGCCTAACCATCGAGTTCGTCTTCGAGGGCGCGCAAATGGCCGGACAAATCGGCGGCTTCCAGTTCGCGTTCTCTCTTGTCAATGTGATCGACCCGCAAAGCGATGTGGAAACCCCAGTCCTCTCCGTCTTCCACCAACTCGTCGTCCTGCTCCTTTTCCTGCAACTCAACGTGCATCACTGGATTCTGCGCGGCCTGGTCAAAAGTTTCGAATTCGTTCCTCCTGGCAGCGTCCTCATCACCGACCTCTCGATGAAAGAGCTCTTCCACAATGCCGGCGCGATGTGGGTCAGCGGCGTGCAACTCGCCACCCCCGTCCTGCTCGCTACCATGCTTATCGACGTAACCGTAGGTTTCTTGAGCAAAGCTTCCCCGCAAATGTCCGCCATCTTCCTCAGTATCCCGCTGAAAAGCCTCGTCGGCTATGGCGTGCTCGCCATCGCTCTTGGCATGTGGCCCGGTTTTTTCGAAAAAGAATTTGCCCTCGCGATTGGCTGGAGCGACCACCTGCTCCGCCTCTCGCACTAAGGATCACCTAACGACGTGCCAGACAATCGCACAGAGCGGGCATCACCCAAGCGGCGTCTCAAAGCCCGCGAAGAAGGCCAAGTCCTGCGCAGCCGTGACCTCGTCTCCACCGTTACGTTGCTCTCCGCCATCTTCGTCCTGGCCTACCGTCCGCAAATATGGATTGGCCGCTGGCAAACCTATTTCGCGCGTGCCCTCGAATCCAGCATTCACGGCGAGTGGACCGAGCAATCCCAAGTCTTCGGCTGGACCATGCTTGCCGTAGCGCAATGGCTCGCGCCGCTATTCTGTATCGCCTTCGTCATGGCTGTCGGCAGCACGCTCGCGCAGGGTGGCTTGAACGTCTCCGCCAAAGCTCTGGCTCCCAAATGGAACCGCCTCAATCCCGTCAGCAATATCCAACACCTCTTCACCCTCGCGGTCCTCAGCCGCGTCCTGCGTTCGCTCCTGCCCTCCAGCGTCATTCTCTATCTCGCGGTGCGCATCTTGCTCCAGCAAGCTCCCTTGGTTTTGCACGCCGCCCGCATGCCGGTGCGCAGTTCGCTCGCCCTCATGGGCGGTATCTGCTACTCCCTCGCTTGGCAGTCCGGCCTCGTGCTACTCGCGTGGTCCGCCATCGACTACGCCCTGCAGCGCCAAACCTTCGAAAAATCCCTGCGCATGACCAAACAAGAAGTTCGCCAGGAAAACAAAGACAACGAAGGCCATCCGCAAGTCAAAAGCCGCATCCGCAGGCTCCGCCGCGAATTCATGCGCCGCTCCTTGCAAAAAAATATGCAGCGCGCCACCGCGGTCATCACCAACCCCACGCACTACGCCGTGGCCCTCGAGTATCGCCCCGCCACCATGGCCGCCCCCGTCGTCGTCGCCAAGGGCCGCAACCTCATTGCGCAAAAAATCAAGGAACTCGCCCGCTGGAACGAAGTCCCCATCGTCGAAAATCCCCCGCTCGCGCAAGCCCTTTACAAAGCCGCCGAAGTCGATCAAATGATTCCGCCAAATCTTTACGCCGCCGTCGCCGAAATTCTCGCCTTCCTCTACCGCACGCAAATGCGCATGAACGCCGCCCGCCGCTCCCCGGCCGCCGCAGGAGCCCGCTAAAAAATGCCCGCCACCTCCGCCCTGCCCAAGCGCAACAGCTCGCTCGAGTGGCTCGTCCCCGTCGCTACCGTAGCCACCGTCTTCATGATGCTCGTCCCCGTCCCCGCCATCGTTCTGGACATCTTCCTCGCCCTTAGCATTACGCTCGGCGTAGTCGTCCTTCTCTCGGCGCTCTACATTCTTCGCCCCGTGCAATTTTCTGTTTTCCCCACGCTCCTCCTTTTCCTCACACTCTTCCGCATCTCTATCAACATCGCCAGCAGCCGCCGCATCCTCCTCCACGGTACCGAAGGCGCGCACGCCGCCGGCAGCGTCATCCAAGCCTTCGGACAATTCGTTGTCGGCGGCAACTACGTCGTCGGCTTCGTAATCTTTCTCGCGCTCATCGCCATTCAATATCTGGTTATCAACCACGGCGCCGTGCGCACCGCCGAAGTCGCCGCCCGTTTCACCCTCGACGCCCTCCCCGGCAAACAAATGGCCGTCGACGCCGAAATGAACGCCGGCATGATCGACGAAGCGCAAGCCCGCGCGCGCCGCGAAATGATCGCCAAGGAAGCCGAATTTTACGGCGCCATGGACGGCGCCGCGCGCTTCAGCCAGCGTGACGCTCTCGCCACTATCCTCATCACCGCCATCAACATCATTGCCGGCTTCCTCATCGGCGTTTTCCAACTCAATATCCCGCTCATCGAAGCCGCCAAAACCTACACCATCCTCACCGTGGGCGATGGCCTCGTCACCCTGATCCCCTCGCTCCTTGTCTCCGTCGCCGGCGGCATCGTCGTCACCCGTACCTCGAGCGGCGAAACCGTGGGCACTGACTTCGCGCGCCAACTTCTCGGTCGCCGCATGCCGCTGCAAATCGCCGCCGGCGTCATGTTCCTGCTCGGCTTGATCCCCGGCTTGCCAAAATTTTCTTTTTTCTTGCTCGCCGCCATCGCCGCGTATCTGGCTAGCGTAGCCCCGCAAGTTGGCGCCGAAGAACCCAAGCCCGCCGAAATCGTCAGCGGCAAAAAGAAGCCAGACACGCAGCAGCAAATCGAAGCCCTCCTCAAGCTCGACGAAATCAGCCTCGAAGTTGGCTACGGCCTCGTCCCGCTCGTTGACCAAGCCCAAGGCGGCCAGCTCCTCCAGCGCATCCGCGCGCTGCGCCGCCATCTCGCGCTCCAACTCGGCTTCCTCGTTCCATCCGTGCACATCACCGACAATCTAAAGCTCAAGCCTCGCGAATACGTCGTCCTCCTCCGCGGTGTGCAAGTCGCCAAATGGGAAATGCAACAAGAACGCCTGCTCGCCATCAGCTCGGAACCCACCGCGCAGCCTATCGATGGCATCGCCACCAACGAGCCCGCCTTCGGCGCATCCGCTCTCTGGATCGTTCCCGGCCTCCAGGAACAAGCCCTCGCAACCGGCTACGCCGTGGTCGACCAAACCTCCGTCCTTGCCACGCACCTCGCGGAGATTATCCGCCAGTACGCGCACGAACTGCTCACGCGTCAGGAAACCAAGCGTCTCCTCGACGCTCTCGCCGAATCCCAACCCAAACTCGTCGACGAACTCGTCCCGCGCCTCCTGACCCTCGGCGAAGTCCAGCGCGTCCTCCAACAACTCCTCCGCGAACAAGTCTCCATCCGCGATCTCACCGCCATTCTCGAAGCCCTGCTCGAAACCGCCCCGGTCAACAAGAGTCCCATCGCTCTTGTCGAAGCCTGCCGCCAGGCCATGAGCCGCTCGCTGGTCGCTCCGCTACTTGGCGAAGACCGCAAACTAAAAGTCCTCACCCTCGATCCCGCCATCGAACAGGAATTCCAGCGCCAGATCGATCCGCTCGCCGCCACGGGTGACCGCGCCCCCGGCGGTGCCACCGTCCCGCTGCGCGCCGTCTTAGAAAGCCTGCAACACTTGGTCGGCGACCGCGTAGCCCTCAGCTCGACGGTCCTTGTCTGCAACAGCCCGGTCCGCTTTCACTTGCGCCGCTTGCTAGAACCTTTTATCCCCCGCATCGTGGTCCTCTCCCCTGCCGAAATCCCCGCCAACGTCTCCGTCCAATCCCTAGGAGTAGTCCGATGATCCGCGCATCAACCGTTTTTCTTTGTAGTGGCGCAGCATGCTGCGCGCCTTTTCCCGGCGTACAAAGCGAACCCCGCGCCGTTTGCCGGCGTGCCAATCACCCGACTCACGCCTCTCTCGATCGCCTAACTCAACACGCGCTGCATGTTCGAGCAACACACATTGCAAGAAAAACTGGACGCATCCCATGCTGACCGAAAACCGCACCAGCACGATTACCACCACCACCGCCGCGGCCCTCGACCCCGACGAGCGCCAACGCCTTCTCCTAGAAAATCTCACCGAAGTCCGCTACATCGCCCGCCGCATCCACGACCGTCTCCCCTCCCACGTCGCCTTCGACGATCTCGTCCACGCCGGCATTCTCGGCCTCATCGACGCCGTCGACAAATTCGATCCCAGCAAAAATGTCTTGTTAAAATCCTACGCGCGCTTTCGCATTCGCGGCGCCATCCTCGATAGCCTCCGCCAGATGGATTGGAGCCCCCGCAATCTCCGCCGCCAGGCTCGCCGTATCGAAGAAGCCCGTCGCGATCTCGCCGCGCAACTCGGTCGCGGCCCCAGCGAGCCGGAACTCGCCACGCATCTCGGTCTGCCGCTCATCGAAATGCAGCACCTCCTCGGTGAACTCCGCGGCCTCGATCTCGGCAGCCTGCAAGGCCCTTCTGAGGACGGCAACGCCGAAGATACCGCCGTGGCGCTCGCCAGCCGCCCCGAAGACGATCCCTTCCAGCAAACCTTTCGCGCCGAAGTCCGCACCATGCTCGCGCAAGCCATCGACGAACTCGGCGAGAAAGAACGCCAGGTCCTGGCCCTCTACTACCTCGAAGAACTCACCATGAAAGAAGTGGGCGCCATTCTCCACATTGGCGAATCCCGCGTCTCGCAGATTCACACCGCCGCGCTCATAGCTTTGCGTTCACTCCTGCATGCCAGTCTCGGCGCGCCATTATCGCCGAAAGAAAAAGTCGCCGTCTCGAGGGAGGACAGCTGATGCGTAAAATTCTGAATCAGGAAGAAATCGACGCCCTATTCAGCGCCGCGCAACAAGGTCCGAAATCCGGACACGAGGCTGCCAAGAAAAAAGTCGAGCCCTGCGACCTGCGGCGCTCCAGCACTCTCACGGCCGATCAGGTGCGCGTGGTCACCACGTTGCACGAATCCCTCGCGCGTCGCCTCGGCAACTCCCTCGGCGTCTATCTCCGCGTGGCCTTCGAGATGAATCTCGTTTCCGCCGAACAGCTTACCTTTC
>JBEKVU010000247.1:0-6573 GCA_049513775.1 Candidatus Acidiferrum sp. | reverse complement strand
AACGGCTGCAGCCGCCCGGGATGGTTTTCCATTGCGGATGGCCATTGATGGTGAGCATGCCGTGATTTTCGAAAAAGCGCACGAGCATAGCGGCGGGAAATTCTTGGACGGAGCTCGGAGCGCAAGACCAGACGGCGGCGGCCATGGGAAAGAGATAGAATTCGCGGAATTCTTCGGAGTAATTTTGTTCGTTGAGATAGTCGCCCAGTTTAAGGCTGGATGCGTCGGGACGACCGAGGAGTTTGATGGCGTCGCGATTAAAGCGGCGCATCTCGCCGTACAGCCGGTAGGGGCGGCGGCGAACAATATTTCGGCGCTGCGCAAAATATCCGCGAAGACCTCGGCTTGAATATTCGTAGCCGGACTGGCGGCAGCTAACGGCGAAGGACATGTCGGAATTGACGCGGGGGACGTTTAGCTCAGCGAGTAGCTTGATTAAGTTTGGGTAGGTGCGGTCGTTGTGGACGATGAAGCCGGTATCGACGGCGAGCGCGCCGCGCGAAGAATCCACGGTGACGGTGTGGGTGTGGCCGCCGAGACGGGATTCGGATTCGAACACGCAGACTTCGTGCCCGCGGCTCAAATAATAGGCCGTGGCGAGACCAGAAATGCCGGAACCGATAACGGCGATGCGACTCACAGGGTTGTCCTTGAGTGTAATACGGGTTGGGCGCCGGGGTGGATGCGCGGTGTCTTGGCGGGAAACGGCGCCACATTCCTCCCTACTCTTGCGAAAGCCACTGTGGCTATCGAGCGCGAAGGCCTGATACCTTACACGCACGAATCGGGCGGCTCCTTGGCCAGCGCATCGGAAGGGGCGGCGGGCGCGTACTAGATACGAGGACGCTGTGGCGGGTGCGGGATGGTGTCTGCGCGGCAGCGGTTAGCGAGGTTCGGCTTGAAACTATATTTGCGAGTCCTGTTCGGATTTATTTTTATTTTCATGGTGGTGATGACCATTCGCACGAGCTTGCAGCAGAGCTTGTGGGAGGCGCGTCCGGCGTTTGTGGCCAGCCCGTGGTCGATGGCGACGCTGTACGACGCCTATTTTGGATTTATTACTTTTTTTTGCTGGCTGGCCTGGCGGGAACGGGCGCTGGCCGTGAAGATCGTGTGGTTCGTGCTGATTATGGCGCTGGGAAACATCGCCATGTCCCTGTACGTGCTGCTGCAACTCTTTCAACTGAAGGCGCACGAAGGAGTGGCGGAATTGTTCCGGCAAAAGACGGCATGAGCGACGGATTCATCGAGCGCAAGCTCGTACGGCCAGTCATCGAGTTGCTGAAACAGGGGGTGACGCCGGAAAAAATGGCGCTGAGCCTGGCGCTGGGAGTCACGCTGGGAGTTTTTCCGGCGCTGGGCTGGACGACGGCGCTGTGCGCGATCGCGGCGCTCACTTTGCGGCTGAACCTTCCGGCGATCCAGATTGTGAACTATTTTATGTATCCGGCGCAGATCGCGCTGCTGCTGCCTTTCTTTCGGCTCGGAGAACGGCTGTTTCGCGCGCCGCGATTGGCGATTTCCGTGCCTCAGATTTATGCTCTGATCCACGTTGGCGTGTGGACTGCGATATGCGTGCTGTGGACAACCACGTGGCATGCCATCGTGGCCTGGTGCATACTCGCTCCGGTAATTGTGGGCGTGTTGTATATGATCTTGGCGCCGGTGTTGCGGCGGGTGCGGGTTGGCGAACCGAAAGAATCCCCAGTGGAGGCGTTGTAAATGCTCTCGGTCGCAGTGTTGATGGCGGTAAAGGGAGCGGGAATTGTCTGCGCGATGATGCTCGTTCTTTGGGCGATTCATCTGCTCATCAAGAACGCGGCAATCGTGGATGTGGGATGGGCGGCGGGATTGGGGCTGTTGGCGGCCACGTATGCGATTTCCGGTCCAGGATACGCGACGCGCAAATGGGTGATCGCGGTGATGGTTGGTGTGTGGAGCTTGCGGCTGGCAAGCTACCTCTTGTTTGCGCGAGTGATTGGGAAGCCGGAGGAAGGGCGTTACCAGCAATTGCGCGAAGATTGGAAGACGAGTCTTCCGGCGCGGTTTTTATTTTTCTTTGAGTTTCAGGCGCTGCTCGATGTGGCATTGTCGATCCCGTTTTTGCTGGCCTGCTTGAATACCCGCGCACCTTTGGGTCCGGCGGAATATGTGGGCGGCGGCTTGTGGCTTGTGGCGCTGGCCGGGGAAGCGCTGGCGGATCAGCAGCTAAGTGCCTTCAAGAATAATCCGGCAAACAAGGGCAAGACCTGCGATGTGGGTCTGTGGCAATACTCTCGGCATCCGAACTATTTCTTCGATTGGCTGATCTGGATGGCGTTCGCCATTTTCGCGATTGCCTCGCCGTGGGGGTTTTTGGGGCTGCTTTCGCCGGCGTTGATCCTCTATTTTTTACTGGGCGTTACCGGAATTCCCGCGACGGAAGCGCAGGCGCTGCGCAGCCGCGGCGAAGCCTACCGCGCGTATCAGAGCCGGACGAGCGCGTTTGTGCCGTGGTTCCCCAAGCGCGAGGCGCTCAAGAAGGCGAGCGCGTGATGGACAGCGATCCGCGCGCGGCGCATGCCAAGTGGCTTCCTGCGGCACAGGAAAAACCGGAGGAACGTTTCTGGTATGAGCCACTGGTAGAAAGCGGCTTGGTGCCGGATGCGCTCATTCGGGCGGCGATTCGTAGGATGCTGCGCGAACGCCTGGCTGAAGAAGACGCCGGGAGCGATGCCGCGAATCGCGCGCGGCTGTTGAAATTCATCGAGCACATGAACGGGAGCTTGATTGCCTTGCGGACGGATTCGGCCAATGCCCAGCACTACGAGGTGCCGGCGGAGCTTTTTAGAGTGGTGCTGGGGCCAAGGCGGAAATACAGTTCGGCATTATATGAGGCTGGCACGCGGACGCTCGGTGAAGCCGAAGAGGCCATGCTGCGGTTGACGTGCGAACGGGCGCAACTTACGGATGGACAGGACGTACTCGAGTTGGGCTGCGGATGGGGTTCGCTGACGCTGTGGATGGCGGAGAAATATCCCCGCAGCAGGATCACCGGCGTCTCTAATTCTGCGTCGCAGCGCGCGAGCATTCTCGAACGGGCGGAGAAGTTCGGGTTTCGGAACGTGCAGATCATCACCGCGGATATGAACGAATTTGCGGCACCGGGGCATTATGACCGAATCGTTTCGGTGGAGATGTTTGAGCACATGCGGAATTGGCGGGCCTTGCTCGAACGCATTCGCGGGTGGATGAAACCTGATGGGAAATTGTTTATTCACATCTTTACGCATGCACGCTTTGCCTATCCTTTTGCGGTGCGCAATTCCGGGGATTGGATGGCGCAGCATTTTTTTACCGGCGGCATGATGCCTAGCGATGATTTGTTGAGGCATTTCGATGAGCATTTGACGGTGCGCGAACATTGGCGGGTGCGCGGAACGCATTATCAGAAGACGGCAGCGGCCTGGCTGGCGAATATGGATGCGAATCGCTCGCAGCTGATGCCGTTGTTTGCGGAAACTTACGGCGCGGCCGCGGCTAAGAAGTGGTGGGTGCGCTGGCGGATTTTTTTTATGGCTTGTGCGGAGCTGTGGGGCTATCGCGACGGGTCCGAGTGGATGGTGTCACATTATCTTCTTGCAGGGTAGAGGTGCAAATTCTGGAAAGCTATACTCGGCCACGGGAATCACGTTCACGAGACGCACTCCGTGCGCCTGCCTAAAGCCAGGCAACCCTCTCTCGATTGCCGCGCAGACGATTTTTGTTCATTTTTCGTTTTGTATAAATACTGCTAAAGGATTTCCAGGATCTCTTCGTAGCGCTTGAAGGGCGGAATGAGATACGCGCCTGCTAGCTCCGTGCGCGCCCAGGCTAGCATTTGCCGAGCTACTTCAAAGCCCTTGTCGCGTGCGGCGGCGCCTGCTTTTTCCATCGATTGCAGGACGGGCTGGGGAATCATGATCCCGGGAACCTCGTTGTTGAGACGCAGCGCCTGCTTATAACTGTTAAGCGGCCAGATGCCGATCATCACCGGAATGGGCGGCGGACCACCTAATTTTTTCACAAAAGCGTGCCAGTGCTCGGGATCAAAGAGCGGCTGGGTCATGGCGAAGTGCGCGCCGGCTTCGACCTTGGAGTGGAAACGTTCGATTTCGTTGTCGAGATCGTCGGCGACGGGATTCAGGGCTACGCCTATCGTGAAATTTGTGGCGCCGCCCAGCGTTTTGCCAGCCCAGTCCGTGCCTTGATTGAGGCGGTGGAGAATTTTTACCAGGCCGACGGAATCGACTTCGTAGACGCCGCTGGTTTCCGGATAATCGCCGACCGAAGGAGGATCGCCGGTGATGCCGAGAATGTTGCGCACGCCGCCGACGGTCCACGCCCCCAGCAGCGTGGCTTGCAAGCCGATGATATTGAAATCGCGGGTGGTGAGATGCGGAACGGTTTCGATGCCGCGGGCTTCAAGCGCTCCGGCGACAATCAGGGCGTCCATGCCGACGCGGGCCATCGCGCCGCTGTTGATGTCGATGGCGTCGGCTTTGCCGGAAGCCATGATTTTGTCGACTTGTTCGTAGACGCGATCGAGCGAAATGCCCTTGGGCGGATCGATTTCCACGCAGACCGTGAACTGTTTGGCCTGCAATTTTTTCCAGAACTTGCTTTCCGGGCTGCGCTCTTGAACGGGCGCGGGCTTTGGCGCGCTCGCGACCACGGTTCCGGTCGCACCGTGTTTTGCCGGGCGCAGAGATTTTACCGCGTCGGCCATTGCGCGAATGTGCGCCGGCGTGGTGCCGCAGCAGCCGCCGAGGATGCTGACGCCGAGCGCCGCGGCTTCCCTGGCAAACAGCGCGAAATATTCCGGCGACGATTTGGGATAGACGATGCGATCCCCTTCGCGCTTGGGAAAGCCGGCGTTGGGCATGCCGCTGACGCGAATATCGCCGACGCTGGTCAGTTCCCCGAGAATGGGCAGCAACGATTGCGGGCCCAGGGTGCAGTTCGCGCCGATAACCTGAACATTTTTATCCTTGAGCAATTTCGCTGCGGCGGTGGGGCTCATGTCCCCGTAGGTGGTGCCTTCTTCCGCGTAGGTGAGCTCCGCGATGATTGGCAGGCCGGAGAACGAGCGGATGGCGTCGATGGCCAGCAATAGCTCCTCGATATAAGAAAAAGTTTCGAGGCAGAAAAGATCAACGCCACGCTCTTCGAGCGCCATGGCCTGTTCGTAAAAAATATTTTGAATTTCGCTGGGCTCCGGATGGCGCGATTGCACGCCGAGTCCGAGCGGGCCGATGGATCCGGCGATTAAAACCTCTCGGGAGGCGGACTCGCGCGCTTCGCGGGCGATTTTTACGCCGCGGCTGTTGAGGCGCTGCACTTCGTCGCCGAGGCCGAGGGGTGCAAGCTTGAAGCGGTTGGCGCCGAAGGTATTCGTCTCGATGATTTGCGCGCCTGCGTCGATGTATGCCTGATGCACGCGGAAGACAGCTTCGGGTTCGGTGGTGTTCAGTTCATCGAAACAACGCTGCGCGCCAACCGATTCATGCAACAGCGAGCCCATCGCGCCGTCGGCGATGAGAATGGAGTTCTTCAGCAATTCATTGAAGTCTAGAATCTTCACGAGGCAGTTTCCTGTCTATCTCTAAGTTGCAATGCGGGCGCGAAGGTCAGCGTTTCTGCTCCATGAGCGTGGCCACGGAGCTCATGAGGTCGTATTTGGTGAGGATTTCAAAATGAGTATTGCCCATATCCACGAACACTGCGGGATTTTCGTGGCTTAGAATGTAGGTGATGCGCTCAACCGGAGCGTTGCTGGCGATTTTTGGCATGGGCGCGCTCATCACTTCGCGCACCACCAGCTTGCGAAGATCCTTGCCCTGCAAGGCCATGGTGAGGATTTGATCTTCGTAGACCGTGCCGATCGGAACGGATTCTTCGAAAATCGGGATTTGCGAAATGTCCTGCTCCTGCATGGTTTTTAGCGCGTGAAAAACGGTTTGGTATGGACGCGCCACGATCAGTTCGCGGACTTTGCCGGCTTTGTGCTTGGCCTTAATGATGTCCGCGGCGGTGATGGGCACGGCGGATTCCACGTAGCCGCGTTCGCGCATCCACTCCTCGTTGTAAACCTTGCTGAGGTAGCGCATGCCGGTGTCCGGCAAAAACGCGACGATGAATGCTTCCGGGCCTAAATCTTTCGCCATGCGCAGCGCCGCGGAAATGCAGCCGCCACCCGAGCCGCCGGTGAAGAGGCCTTCCATTTTGACGAGGCGGCGGGCAACCACGAAGCACTCTTCGTCATTCACTTGAATGACGTCGTCGAGAATTTTCATGTTCATCGTGGTGGGAAAGAAATCTTCGCCGATGCCTTCGACTACATAGGTTTTGGCCTTGGCGATGGCGCCGGTCTTGAAAGAGTCGTAGTAAAGCGAGCCGATCGGGTCGACGCCAATGATCTTTACGGCGGGATTTTTTTCCTTTAAATATTTGCCGACGCCGCTGATGGTGCCGCCGGTGCCCATGCCGCATACGAAGTGGGTGATTTGGCCTTCCGTGTCCGCCCAGATTTCCGGCCCCGTGGTGAGGTAGTGG
>JBEKVU010000246.1:0-6592 GCA_049513775.1 Candidatus Acidiferrum sp. | reverse complement strand
CGGCGCGAACAGGATCCACGACCGAGAGACCGCGGTTCGTAGAGAACCAGATGTGGCCGCGCGCATCGGCAAATACCGACTGCTGACGTTTCACTCCTTCGGTACCGGCAAGGCCGTCGGTTAAACCGTATACGCGGACGTCAGCTTCCTGGAGTGTGCCGGCCCAGAGTTTGCGTCTCTCGACGCGAAAAATGTGATCGACCGTGGAGATCCACAAAAATCCGGTGCGGTCTTCGGCAATACCCAGGATTTGTTCGCGCAAATGTGGCGGTGCGTCGCGCGGTGTGAGCACGCGGTCGGATTGCATGAAGGCCAGCCCCGCGGCGCTGCCGATCCACAGAATCCCGTGGGAGTCTATCAATTGGCAGGTGAGGTTTTCGGAAGGCAATCCATCGCGGGTGCCAAACGTGTGCCAGCGTCCGTGCAACAAGGAGCTGAGTCCGTTCGGCGTGGCGAACCACATGGTGCCATCGGAGCCTTCAGCGATCGAAGCTAAGGTATTGGACGCAAGGCCGGAACTGCTTGTGTAGTTCGTAAAGCGACCGTTTTTTAATTCGCTTACGCCGCCGTTTAGTGTTCCGGCCCAGACTCCGCCGTCGAAGGCCTCATAGACCGCGTAGACACTGCTTTGGGCGAGGCCATCCGCCTGCGTATAGGTCTCCGCGGTTAATGTTCCGTTGGGGTAATAGAGATGAGTCAGGCCTCCACGCTGACGGCCCAGCCACACCCCGTTCTTTCCGCCGGCGATCGAGTAGACGACATCCTTGTCGAGGCCCGCCGCGGTGATGCGGACGGTTTGCCCCCCTTTCAGCCAATACAATCCGCCATCCAGAGGGGCGAACCAGGTGCGGTCTTCGGGATCGACGTACACCGGCCCAATATTTTGCGAGGGCAGATCGTGCGCGGTGGTATAGGTGACGAACGCGCTGTCGCGGAATCGCTCGATACCTTGCGAAGTGCCGACCCACACGTTCCCTTCGCGACCCTCAAAAAGCGCAGAGACCGCGGTGTTCGACGGCGGGGTGCCATCCGTGAGGGAAGAAAGGCCTTGGCTGTTGTAGCGGAAGATCCCGTTGCGAGTGCCCACCCAGATGTTCGCGTCGTGATCCTGCAGGATGGATAAAATCGCCGCATGGCGCAGGCCCGGAGGGACTTCCTCGCGCGTAAGTTCCTTGCCGTCCCAGCGCACCATGCCGTCGTCTGTGCCGATCCACAACTCGCTGTCGTGTAGCGCCAGCAAGCAGTTAATCTTGCCGTGGTGCGGATCTTTGTCCACCACGGAGACGCGTCCGTCCTTGAAATAGAAGAGGCCCTTGTCGCGGGTGCCGAGCCAAATCGTGCCGTCGCTGGTTTCGGCCATGGAGATGACCGCGGAATTTGGCTCGGCAAAGCGGTGCGTAATAACGCCGGTGGCCCAGCTAAAGCGGCTCGAGAGATCGTCCGAACTTTTTGAAGCCGCAGTCGAGGGCGGACTTGCCGGATCAGGCACGGGACGCAAACCTTCAAATTTTCCGTCGTGATAACGGAGCGTGCCGAGCGCCAGCGAAGAGAAGAGGACCGTGCCGTCAACGCGCCGGGTTATGGAAGTGATTCCGAACTCGACTTCTTCTCGCCCCAGTTCAAACTTTCCATCGTGATAACGCAAGATCTTGGTGCTTTGCAAAAGAACCCACAGATTCCCTTGCGCGTCCGTCACCAAATCCTGCACTGGACCTATCGGGAACGTAGTGGGCGTGGCTTGCGGGAAAGGCTGAAACGACAAACCGTCGAAACGTGTCAACCCTTTCTCGGTCCCGATCCAAAGATAACCGTCGGGCGTCTGTGCGATAGCCGTTACCGAGCCACCGGTGAAGCCCTTTTCGCTGCCCCAGTGTTCGCGCATGTACTGTGCGATCGTGCGGTCTGGATCGGTGGCATAGGCCTGGCAGGCGCAGCTTACGGCCACAACTGCGGCTAACAGGCTTTTGCAGAGCCAAGATATTTGGCCGCGTTGTTTAAGGAAGGTACTCGAATTTTTCAACTACAACCTCATCTTCTTTTTGCATGGGATTCTTGTTGCTGGCGATCACATAAAACAAGAACTCGAGTTTTTCCTGGCCTGGCGTAGGCACGCCCGCGGTGAATACGTGCTCGGAAACAACGGGTGCACTGGCATTCATCGAATCGCCGCGAACGGTTTTGAATTTCGCGAGACCGGATTCCCAGTGCATGGAATGCGTCAGCGTGCCGGGCGGCTCGGCGAAAGCCGCGACATTTCCCGGAACGTAGAAGGGTTGAATGCCGTATTGCGCGTTGTTTTTATTAGCGGCATCGCCCCAGCGGCTCATCTCTACGTCGATTTCGCGGTAATGTTGCTCGCCGCCAAAATCATCGAAGGTATTCATACTGAGAACCGCGGCTGGCTGGAGATGAGAAATATCCCGCACCACCGCGATGTACGTTCCGTACCCAAGGCTACGGCTGCCGACTAGTTCCGCGCAGGACCACTTACCATCCCGCTTCTTGATTCGCAGGTGCAATGCTCCGCTCGCATCTGTCCAGGCATTGTCGGCGTCATATAAATTGTTGGTTCCTCCGCGATCTCCAGCGATGGTGCGAACGTTCCAATCGTATCCGCTGAAACGCAGCACTTTGACGGGTGCGATTTGGGGCTCGCCCGTGCCTTTGACAATTTCGACTGCGACGACGGAGCCCCCCTGGGTGGGAGCTGTGTCCATCGTTGGCGGAGGAGCGTATCCAGGTTCGACCAGCATCGCCGCATATTCAAACCCCAGATGGGTTTGTGTGCTCCAAGTGCCGTCGGGTTGAATGGGAAGGAGCGCCTGGTCAGGGAACAGCTGCACCCACCAAGGACCGCTTCTGGCATACACGACGATGTGCTGGTCGGGGCGAGCGCCGGTGACGCGGCCCGAGATGTTGTCAACTCTCTCTCGGCCGCCTTGCGCAGCGGGCGGAATCTTGGTGAAGGCGATGGAGGGAGTTAAAGGCGTCGTTCGCGGCCGACAACCGCCCCAGAGGAGCGCGAGCAGCAGCAAGGCCGTGATTTGCCCGGGGGCAAAGGTTGCAGCCGCATCCGTCCGCGATCTCATGCGCGATCCTCGTCAGTTGGCGCGCACGCTGGCAGACAGATCCCCACACACCCAGTCTTCCGGGGAAGGCGGCCGAGTAGCGCTGTTCTAAGCACTTAGACCCTCTTGCCGCGCGGTTCGTTTCATGTATTCCGCCGGACGCGCCGGAAGTCTATCCGAACCCCGACATCATCTACCGTTAGCCGCAGAAAATCCATTCGCCCGGACTTGTGCACCGTCGAGGACCCGGGGCCGCTTCGGCTATGGCTCCGGCCGACCCGCGAAGGGCGTGAAGCCTGCGAAATAAATATCGCGCCCGGCCGCGAGAACGTTTAAGCTCTTGCTGCCATGGATGCCGACCACGCTAAAGTACTCGCCGCGCAGAAAGCCTTGGAATTTATTTCCGATGGCATGATCGTGGGCTTGGGTACCGGCTCTACCGCCAAGCATTTCATTGAGGTTCTCGGCGAACGCGTGAAGCAAGGCTTAAAGATCCGCGGAATCGCTACCTCGAATGCCAGCGAGCAACTGGCCAAATCGCTCAACATTCCGATCATCGATTTTCATCAAACTTCAATAATCGACGTCAACGTTGATGGAGCGGACGAAATTGCTCCCGGACTGGCGTTGATCAAGGGCGGCGGCGGTGCGCTGCTGCGAGAAAAAATTGTCGCCAGCGCGGCGAAGAAATTTATCGTGGTGGCGGACTCCAGCAAAATCGTGGCGCATCTCGGAAAATTTCCCCTGCCGGTCGAAGTAATTCCCATGGCAGCGCCGCTGGTGGCCGCTAAATTGGCGGCTTTGGGGATTCGTCCTGCTGTGCGGCACACCCCGCCGGGCCCCGAATTCATCACCGACGAAGGAAACCTGATTCTCGACTGCACTTGCGGAGAGATTCTCGACCCGCACGCCTTGGCTGCTTCCATTCGAGCGATGGTCGGTGTCGTGGAGCACGGATTGTTTCTCAACATGGCCGACCTGGCCATTGTTTCCAGCGAGCACGAAATTCAGTTGCTGAAAAAATGAATTACAGCGGTTTCTGGCGGCGGTTTAACCGCACCGGCTCGCATCCTCCGGATCCTGAGCATGAGGCTTCATGATCAAATTCCTCGCAAATGTTTTTCGCGGGCTGCATTTCATGCTCGGAATCACCGCGCCGCCTCCGGGTCAGAACGAGCGCACTTTCGTTTTCACCTGGCTGGCAATTATTTTATTTTTCCTGGCGTTCTGCGCGTTTTTGCTTTATCTCATTCCGCACTTATACTTTAGATGATGAAGTCGCTAGAAGGAGTCGCTTGCTAAGTCCCTGGGAAGTATTACTGTTCGCGTTTTTCATCGGAGTGGTTGCCGGATTGCGCTCGCTGACTGCACCAGCTGCCATCGCGTGGGCCGCGCATGCTGGTTGGATTCATCTCCATGGTTCGAAGTTTGCTTTTATGGGCTCGACGCCCGCGCTCGGGATTTTCCTTGTGCTGGCGTTGGTTGAGCTCGTGGCCGATAAGCTCCCGAACACCCCAAGTCGAACCGCGCCGCCCGGCCTGATTGCCCGCATGGTGTTCGGCGGTTTGTGTGGCTCCTGTCTCGCCGTTGCCGGCTCGCAGCCCGTTATCGTCGGGACGCTCTTCGGGCTTATGGGCGGAATTGCCGGCGCCTTCGGCGGCTATCGGATTCGCACGCGGCTGGTGAAAGTGCTGAAGGCGCCGGATTTTGTTGTTGCTGTTGCAGAGGACGTGGTCGCGATCGCCGCCGGGCTATTCGTGAGTTCCCGCTTTTAGTTTGCTTTGCGGTCGTAACTAGCGCTCTTATCTTGCCGAAAACTTGTAGATTGTTTCGGATCTGAATTTCGCGCCGGGTAATAATTCCGTCGTCGGAAACGCCGGATGATTCGGCGAGTCTGGGAAGTGCTGCGTTTCAAGGCATAGAGCCGAACGCCGGGCGTAGGCCACGCCACCCTTGCCGTGCGCCGTGCCATCCAGGAAGTTACTGGTGTACAACTGAATGCCCGGTTCGGTGGTCCATACCTCTAACCTCCGGCCGGAGCGCGGATCGGTCACCGCAGCCGCAAGCGTAGGCTTTGCGCTTCCCCCACTGTTCAGCACCCAGTTGTGGTCGTAGCCGTGGCCGATTTTAAGCTGCTCGTCATCCTGTTCGATGCGCGCCCCGATCACCGTCGGCTTGCGAAAATCGAACGGCGTGCCGGCCACCGAGCGCAGTTCGCCCGTGGGAATCTGGCTGCTGTCGACAGGCGTAAATCTATCCGCGGCGATCATCAAAGTCTCGTCAAGGATGGTTCCGCTTCCGGCGAGATTGAAGTACGCGTGGTTGGTTAGATTGACGACGGTTTTCTTGTCCGTGCTGGCTTCGTATACGATTTGCAGTTCGTTGCTGTTGGTCAGCATAAACGTGACGCGGACCGAGAGATTGCCCGGGAAATTTTCTTCGCCATCTTTGCTTAGATAGTCGAACTGCAGCGCTTGTGCCGAACCGCTCGAGACGTCTTTGACGTCCCACATTTTTTTATCGAATCCCTGCAGGCCGCCGTGCAGAGTATTCTCGCCGTTGTTTTTCGCCAGCGTGTACTTCACGCCATCGAGCGAAAATTCGCCGTGCGCGATGCGATTCGCGTAGCGCCCGATGGTGGCTCCAAAGTGCTGTGCACCTTCCTCATATCCAGACACACCGTCCCAGCCGAGGATCACGTCGCCCAGGGTTCCCGAGCGGTCGGGCATTTTAATGCTCACCACGGTGGCGCCGAAATCGGTGATAGAAACCTCCGCGCCGTGCTCGTTCGTCATGGTGTAGAGCTCGGTCATTTTGCCGGCCTTGGTGGTGCCAAAGTCACGGTGGGTGATGCGCGATTTTCCCGCGGCGTCGGCCGGTTGCGCCCCGAACAACCAGGCGACCGAAACAAAAAACATCGCCGCCGAGTGAAGCAACGTTGCGCGAACTCTGACGTTCATCTCAAAACTCCTTCTATTTGTCGAGCGGAATTTCCGGCGCGTACCGATTTGCATGCAGGCCGAATACCGCGCCGAGCCCCGCTCAACCAACCGCAACTCACTGTAGGGTATAGCATCGACCAAACGGCCGGCACAACTCCCGGGCACCACCATTCCTCGTCGTGTGCCGCTCGCCTGCATCGCGCTCTGTGGCTCCGGTGATATGCTCTCCCCTCGCCGCTTGACCCGCGCGCGACAGAAAGGCTCTAGTTATGATCCTCACTTCAGAATACGTAGAGATTCCGACCTCCGGTGCGCCCATGCGTACATTTGTGGCCGCGCCGGTGGCCCAGGGAAAATATCCCGGTATTTGGTGCTATTCGGATATTTTCCAACTCTCCGGGCCGATGCTGCGCTCGTGTGTCCGCCTGGCTGGTTATGGTTTTGTGGTGGCCGCCCCGGAGATTTATCACCGCATAGAACCGGCGGGCCTGGTGATTCCTTTCGACGATGCCGGGCGCGACCGCGGCATGAGCGGAGCCGCCCACACGCGAGTCACGGATTTCGACGCGGACTGCCGCTCCG
>JBEKVU010000245.1:0-6593 GCA_049513775.1 Candidatus Acidiferrum sp. | reverse complement strand
TTCCCATACGTGATTGGTGGTCATGCCCTGGCTGACGACATCGGCGAAATACGTGGAGACGTGGAAGAAACCTCCGGCGCGCAAGGCATCGTCGTGAACCAACGTGATGTAACCTACCGAAGAACCAATGCTCGTGCCGAGGATACCGAGCTTTGTGAAACCGCGTAGCTCCAGCCAGCGCAGGCAGCGGCGCGAGTCCTGCACGGCCTGGCGATTTGCGTGCAAGGTCAGCCCGATGTTTGGCCCGACGAGCTGGTCGGCTCGTTCGTGGCCTTTGGCCATGCGGCGATTGTGATACGGCATGCTGAGCTTTAGCGCGTTGATACCCAGGCGCTGGAGCCATTCGCAGAGCGCGTCTTGACCGTGCCACTTGGCGTTCCAGTTGGGGAGGACGAGGACGGCGGCGTCTTTGCTTTTGGCTGGGAAGAGGCGCGCGTGCACGGTGTCGTTTTCTGGCCATCGCGACTGCAAGCTGCTGGCGAAGGTTAGGACGTTATCAGCGTCGAGTTGATAATCGTTTGCGGGCGTGGTGGCAAACCACTCGCGGCTGTTTTCGATGGCCCAGGCGGCGTATTTGCGGACGTAGCCGGCGGGATCAGGGTCGTTTGGATCGCCGCCGATGTGTTCGAGGCCCCAGTCGAAGGGCTGGACGCGACGATTGTCGTCGGTCGACCAGCGGCGGTGCTCGTAGCGGCGGATGCGGCGTTCGAACCAGTTCATAGTAGACGTCATGAACAGTCTACCGTTGCGCAGGCTCGGACGAAAGCCATCACAGCAACGTTAGGCGATGGGGGGGCATGGCTGTGCGTCTTTAGGGAAGCGCTGAAAACGCCCTTGTTCATGCGCAAACCGCTGACAATGTTAGGCATGCGACACCGCGGCAGCGGCGTTTCTTGAGGCTCCCGAGCGAGTGTGGCAAAGTTCAAATGTGGTCATCTTCTTCTTTTTTCTCTTTGGAATCGTTATCGGCAGCTTTCTGAATGTGTGCATTTCGCGCATTCCGGAGGGGCTTTCGATTGTTGCACCCGGCTCGCGCTGCCCGCGCTGCCTGACGCCGATCAAGCCCTATGACAACGTGCCGATTTTGGGCTGGCTGTGGTTGAGGGGAAAATGCAGATCGTGTGCGTTGCCGATTTCGCCGATGTATCCCGTAATTGAAGTGCTGACGGGGTTGCTTTTCGTCGGTTGCTATCTGACGTTCGACATCACCCCGGAAACCTTTAAATGGCTGTTTTTCGGCTGCTTACTCATCATTTTGACGGTGACCGATTTGCGCGTGCGTATGCTGCCTGACGCTATCAATTGGCCGGGATTTGGCGCGGCGCTGGGCCTGGCGGTTTTTATTCCGCCGGACGACGGTACGGGGCGTTTGATCAGCACTCGTATTTTTCATTACGCGCCGCCGGGGCCGGTGCTCGGCGTTGCGGACGCGTTGCTCGGTGCGGCATTCGGCAGCTTGCTGCTGCTCGGAGCGTCCGCGCTGTACAGACTGGTGCGTCATCGCGATGGCATGGGGCTCGGTGACGTGAAAATGATGGCCATGGTCGGCGCGTTTCTGGGGGTTCGCGGGGCCTTTATGACCATACTGATTGGCACGCTGCTCGGCAGCATTATCGGCATTGCCATCATCGTGGCGTTGTTTTTGGTGCGCTGGAAACGTGACGTCGCGGAGCGCGCCGCGCGCCGCGGCCTAGGGAACGCCGCCGGACTGCACTGGGCGATCGTGAGCAAGTATCAGTTGCCGCTCGGGACATTTCTAGGCATCGGCGCGTTGCTGGTGGTGTTTTGCACCTCATCTTCGTGGTTTGGCTCCTGGCTGGAAATGTTGCCGCACCGGCGTTAGGCGGAGTGCGCAAGAGAGCTGTTATAGGAAGCTATGTACGCTGCACTTCAAGCCGAAAATTCGCAACACCTCTGGACCGTGGCGGTGGGCGGCGGACTGTTGTTGTTTGCCGTGGTGGGCGCGATTTTGTACCTGATGCGGCGGTTCTTTCAGGATACGCGCGCCGAGCACGCGGGCAAGGTTTTGACCACGCCTCGCGTCGAGAACCCATCGGCCTTCATGGCCGCGTCGATGCAAGGCGTGATCCAGCGGCTGCGGGAGCAGGAAAAGGAACTAGAGCGGCTGCACCGTATTGAAAAAGACCGCGCGGAGCGAACCGAGCGGCTGAGCGAAGAAGTCACGCGGAACATGCCAGCGGGACTGTTGGTGGTGAACTCGACAGGAATCATTTCCAGCGCAAATCCTGCCGCGGAGCATGTGCTGGGCATTCGCGGACTGGCTTTTCGGCGCTACAGCGAAGCGCTTGACGAAGGATCGGAACTTACGGCGCTGGTGGCCGAGTGCCTGAAGAATGGCAAGATTTTCCGCCGCGAAGAGGTGAACCACTCGTCGCCCGGCGGAGAGGGCAAGCGGCTGGGCGTGACCATCTCGCCGATACGCCGCGGTGAGGGCAAGATCAACGGCGCCATTTGCCTGTTGACGGACTTGACCGAACTCGCCGCGCTACAACAGCAAGTGCAACTCAAAGAAAATCTCGCCGCGCTCGGCGAACTCTCCGCGGGCATCGCGCACGAATTCAAGAACGCCCTGGCCACGATCTCCGGGTATGCGCAGCTGATTCGCTCCGAATCGCAACAGGGCGATGCGCACGACTACGCGGAAAACATTCTGGAGCAAACGCGCAATATCACCCACGTGGTGACGGAATTCTTGAAATACGCCCGGCCACTGGACATTTCCACGGAGATGGTGCCGTTGCAGCCGGTCATCGAACGCGTGGTCAGTGAAGTGGGCGAAGCCATGCCCAAAATTCGTATCCGTTGCGAAGGACCATTCGGCAACGTGGCCGGCGACGAAGGATTGCTGCGGCAGGCGTTTCTAAACCTGGCGCGCAATGCCGCGGAAGCATGCATCGGGGCGGCGAATGGCGGGCGCGTGCTGCTCCGCGGCGAAGCGGTGCGACAGAATGAGAACGGCTTTCAACGTGTGACGGTGTTCGACAACGGCGCGGGGATTCCGGCGGATGTGCGAGAGAAGCTGTTTCGACCGTTTTTTACCACCAAGGCCAATGGCACCGGCCTGGGCCTGGCGGTGGTGCAAAAGATCATCGTGCAGCACGGCGGGCAGGTGCGCGCGCGCAATCGCAACGAAGGCGGGGCCGCGTTTATCGTTACGCTACCGATGAGCACCACGGTCCCGGAAGCGGTAGAATCGAAACAGGTGGAAGTTTAGCGTTTTGCAGCAGGCACCAGCCCGCTTCGGGAAGGTATGAGTTTATGCTTGGGAAACGCATGAATCGTCTGACGACCGCGATGCTGATCGCTGGAATTGCGGCATGCTCACTATTCGCGCCGGTGCCAGCGTGCGCTCAGGATGCCGGGCAAGGCTCTAGTGGCGACAGCGTGGCGGACGCCGCGCGGAAAGCGCGCGAAAGCAAGAAAAACGCGGCAAAGCCGGCGAAGGTTTACACCGACGAGGATGTGAGCCCGACTCCCCCACCCGCAACGACTTCGCAGCCCACCGAGGGCGCGCCAGCAGGAACACCTGCAGCGGGTGCCGATGCGCAGGCCGGGGCCTCAGCTGATGCCGCCGCGGGCTCGGCCGACGCCAAGAATCCCCAAGGTGGCGCAGCTCCCGCAGGCAAGAACGACGAAAAATCCTGGCGCGAACGCTTTCAAAAGCAGCGCGACCAGATCGACCACGCGGAGAAGGAGTTGGACGTCCTGCAGCGCGAAGAGGAAAAGTCGCAGGTGCAATACTATCCCGATCCACAAAAGGCTCTTTCCGAACAGTTCAGCCGCAAAGATATCAACGAAAAGGACGCTAAAATCGCGGCCAAGAAGGATGAGATTGCAAAGCTCAAGCAGGGCTTGGATGATCTCGAAGACGAGCTACGCAAAGCCGGCGGCGATCCCGGCTGGGCTCGCTAGCCGAGCTAGTTTCTTCGCGACGCGGGTGTTCCAAAAGCGTTTCCTCATCGTCACTAAACCCCATCATTTACCCGCATAGCTTAGGACCGCATACCAAGCGGCCGTTCCCTCGTTCTATCCACCGCACACGCACTGCACGCTGCACCCTGCCACCGCGTTGAAACGTGGTAGAAACGAGGTAATGGATCCCCTGTTGCTGGTTGAAGATAAGAACGAGCTGCGCGCCATGCTGCGTAAGGCTCTGGAGCGCGCAGGCTACCTCGTGGAGGAGGCGGCGGACGGCACCGCGGCCATCCAAAAGGTGCGCGCGCGGCGCTATCTCGTGGTGGTCACGGACTTGAAGATGCCGGGCGCGTCCGGGCTGGACGTGCTGCGCGAGACAAAGCAAGCGGATGCCACGATTCCGGTAATTCTGCTCACTGCGTTTGGTTCGGTCGAAGAAGCCGTCACCGCCATGAAGGACGGGGCTTTTGATTTTCTGCAGAAGCCTGTGGACCTCGATCATTTGAAGCTGCTGGTGCAACGGGCTGCGCAGCAGCAAGAACTCTTGCGCGAAAATTTGCTGTTGCGCGAAGAGTTTGCCGTGCGTTACGGCTTTCCGCGCATCATCGGGGAGCACGCTTCCATCCGCGAAGTAAGCCAACAGGTGCAACGCGTGGCGGTGACGGACTCGACGGCGTTGCTGCTTGGCGAGAGCGGCACCGGCAAGGAACTGTTTGCGCGCGCGGTGCACCATCTTTCTCCTCGGCGCGACCGGGCTTTCGTGGCGCTGAATTGCGCGGCGATCCCGGAAACGTTGGTGGAGAACGAGCTCTTCGGCCACGAACGTGGGGCATTCACCGGAGCCGCCAACCGCAAAGTCGGAAAGATGGATTTGGCGCATCGCGGCACGCTGTTTCTGGACGAAATGGGCGACTTGCCGTTGGCCATTCAAGCGAAATTGCTTCGCGTGCTCGAAGAACGGCGCTTTGAGCGGGTGGGCGGCACGCAATCCATCGAAATCGACGTGCGCATCGTGGTGGCCACCAATCGCAACCTGCAACAATTGGTGGAGCAGAAATTATTTCGCGAAGATCTGTACTTCCGCATTTCCGCCGTACCCATGACCATTCCGCCGCTGCGCGATCGCGGCGAAGATGTGCTGCTGCTGGCGGATCATTTTCTCGAAAAATTCAGACGTGAGTTTGGCAAGCCCGGCCTCGAACTTGCCGCGGACGCGCGCGACCGCCTGCTGCACTATAGCTGGCCCGGCAACGTGCGCGAACTGCAAAACACTCTAGAGCGTTCGGTGATTCTGGCCGATGGGATGACCATCCATGCCGGCGGCCTGCAACTCCCGCCCGCCAGGCCGGACGCGGCGTTGCTGCCTGCCGGCCTGCTGCCCGAGGCGTTTCGCTGGGAAGGTACGCTGGAAGAGGTCACCGCGCGGGCGGTTGGTCACGTGGAACGGGCCATGCTCGAAGCAACGCTGCGCGATTGCAAGTGGAACAAAACGCGTGCTGCCGAAGTGTTGGACGTTTCCCCGAAGACGTTGTTGGCAAAGTTGCGCGCGGCCGGTCTGGAAGAGTAAGTGCGTTAGATTTTCTATTGTGTTGATTTCTTGCCGAGATGCAAACACACAGTGCTAAAGGTGTAGGTAGTGAATTCGACGGAAGTGTAGCCAACGCATGCCATCAGGGCCGAGAGCGGCGCGGGACGCATGAAAAGCGAGACGGACTTGGGCAAATATTTGTAAGCTTCGCGATCTCCGGAGAGCAATCTTCCGATGCGTGGAAGCACGTTGCTGAAATACCAACGGTAGATATCGCCGAGCAGATGGTCGGGTGGCTCGGTAAATTCGAGAATTGCGATGGTGCCGCCGGGTTTTAGGACGCGAAAAATCTCGCGCAGGCCATGCTCATAGTTGGCGAGATTGCGGAAGCCGAAGGCTGTGCTTACGAGATCGAAGGAGTTGGCAGCGAAGGGCAATTCTAGGGCGTCAGCTTCAAGGAATGGTATTAGCTGCGCACCATGGGCGCCAGCCTGTTGCGCGCTTTTTTCTATCGCACGGACCAGCATCGGATGCGCAAAATCTGCGCCGATGACCCGAGCTTTGCCGGAGCGCACGAACGAAAGGGCCAGATCGCCGGTGCCGCAGCAAAGATCGAGAACCATGGCGTCGGGACGATGCAAGATCGGTGCGAGGCGGCGGGTTACGCGGGCGCGCCAAAGACGATCGAGTTGCATCGAAAGCAGGTGATTGAGCAGGTCGTAGCGCGGCGCGATGTGCGCAAACATCTCGCGGACTTTTTGGGAGGCGTCGGCCTCGCTGGTGGCGCCCTCGGGGACGGTGCCGGCTACAGGGAGGGTTCGCAGATCGGTGTCGGCTTGCGGCATTGATTTAGTTTAGCTGATGGGTGGTTGGGGCGAAAATGATTGCATGATGCTCGTGCGAAAGTGAGCGCACAGACGGAGGTTTGTGCTACCGACAGGCACCGAGCAAGTTTGGACCGAAACGCAAGACGCGTTGCAGAACCTCCAAGGGAATTGAATCGTAGGAGCGGGCGGTTCCAATGCGGGGCGTTAGGACGAAGCGCAATTTGCCTTCGCGGGTCTTTTTGTCGGTGCGCATGGCGGAGATTAGTTTTGCAATCGTGGTCTTGGGCCACGGGGGCAACGGG
>JBEKVU010000244.1:0-6598 GCA_049513775.1 Candidatus Acidiferrum sp. | reverse complement strand
TTAAACAACCAAAACACCGAATACAACATAATCAAAAGACACTAAAAATAATCCCTCACCTGATCCCCTCAATCTTCGCGCAGTAGCAAACGCACAAAGTACGTCGTGCTGATACCCGGCACCGCCGGCAACTCAAACGCCTTATTGCTGCTGTCCGGCGCGAGGTCGAGCGTCGCGTCCTTGGCGGCTTTCTCGACCGCGTTGATGTCGTAGATCTTCGCGCTGGCCTTCACGCCCTTCAGCGCCAAGAATGTCCCGTTGATCACGGCCACGGAATTGTCATCGTAGGAATACTGGATGTGTACTAGCTCGCAAGCCTTCTTGGTGCCAAAGTAGCCACCCGCGGGAACCAGATAATAGTCGTAGAGGTGCCAGATCAGCGAAGGCCAGGCGTTGTCCAGCATCCATTGAATCACGCCGGTGGAGACATATTTGTTGCGCGCGTAGGCTTCGAACATCGCGCGCTGCCCGTCATACGTCACCGCCTGGGCCTTGCGCAGATAGTCGTCCAGCGAAGTGGCTGGCCCGTAGCGGCGATTCAAGCCATCGGTAAAAACATTGACCGTCGTGAAGCGCTCTTTGCCCGCGTGGTAGTTCCAAAAGTCATCGATCGGCCACAAGTGGTCTTTGGGAATAAATCGCTCCAGACTCTCGCGCGGCGGAATCGCCGGGCCAGGGCTCGTTTCCGTGTTGTAGCCATACGCTCCCCCGGCCTTGGTATCGGCCAGCCAATACACCGGAGGAACATACTCGTACGGCCCGGTCATCTTGACGCCCGATTGCCCGGTAACGGTTGTGGCCGTCTCCGAAGCCGAAGACACGGAAGGATTCTGCCAATCCAGCTCTTTCAAAATCGCCAGATAGTTTTTTTCCACCTCGGCCGGCGGCGGCCCGTCGCTGCCATTCAGCCACACAAACACGCTGGGGTGCTGCCGCAAAATGCGTATCTGGCTTCTGAGCGACTCCCCGGAAATGGCGTGTTGCTCGGCCTTCCAGTTGGACCACTTCTCCCACGCGTCACAGCACGTCCAGCCGGGCATCACCAGAATGCCCAGGCGGTCCGCTTTGGTGAAGAGCTCCTCGCGGTCGATGCGACCTTCAAGGCGAATCGTGTTCATACCCATGTCGCGCACGTACGCCAAATCCGCGTCGAGCTTTGCCGAAGACCAGCGAAATAGCAGGTCCGGTGCCCACGCCGCCCCGCGAATCAACAGGTTGTGCCCGTTTATTTTGAACAGCCGGCCGCCTTGCGGCGTCAGTTCCGAAGTCACTTCGCGAATGCCAAAGTTGGTGCTCGCCGAATCACTAGCGTGCTGGTCGGCCGTTTCAAACGTCAGCGTCGCCCTATACAGATGCGGCTCGCCCATGGTGTACGGCCACCACAAACGCGGATGCGACAGCTGCAATTCCGCAAATTGCTCCGGCGTGAAGCGCACGGTCTTCGATTCGCCCGCTGCCAGGGACACCGCCTGATGCAGTTGCACACCTTCCATTTCAAGTTTGAGATTCCCTTGCACCGGATGATCCGCTGCGTTGCGCAGATCCGCGCTGGCGGTAAGCGCCGCTGTCGTATACGCATTGCCGAGCTTGGCCGTCACGTACGGATTGCGCACCGTCACGTCGCCACTGGACGTCAGAAACACCTCCTTCCAGATGCCCATGTCCTTGTCCGGAGGCGTGGGATTCCAATCCACCCAGGTAATTCCCAAATCGTTTTTGCCCGGCGCGGAAATTTCTAGCGCCAGGCCATTGGTTCTCCCGCTTTCGAGGTATTTCGTTACATCGAACTCAAAGGTACGATACGTCCCGGCAACATCCTTCTCTGCGGCGAGCTTCTTCCCATTGATCCAGATGTTCGCGCGGTAGTTGATGCCCAGAAAATGGAGCCACTGTTTGGCGTTTTCCACTGCCACAGGCGAAGGAAATTCCGTGCGGTACCACCACGAACACTTAAACGGGCTATCCTTCGGCATGTCCTGATTCGCAAAGAACGTTTTGTCGGAGTAGTCCATCCCCGGAAAGCTCTTCAGATTCTTGCCATAATCCGGATCGGGGTAGGTCTTGTCGGTCACCAGCACGCCAACCACCGTCGCCGGAATATCGGTCTTGTGCCAGGTGCCGGCATCAAACCCCGCCAGCGAGATTTTCTCGCCGCTTTCTTTCGCCACGCACGACGATTCCACCTCCCAACCTTGCTGCAAAAATATCTTCGCCGGCGCAGCAGGCTGAGCGCTCTGGCCATAACTTACGCCCGCGATTCCCAAGCTCAGCAGCAACGCGCCCAGCAGGAGAACGTACTTTGACCACTTTAACCAAAAGGACGAGTGCGACATAGGGCTCCTGACAAGACAAATCGATCCGCGAATCTCTGGCGACCTTCCCAGGATTCCCGCGGGGCTCATATTAAACCGATTTAATAGGAACTTTGTAGTTTTTTCTTTGGCGCCGGGGGGGCACACACGCAGAGCGCAGTAGTCACTCGACGCTCGGGCAAACATCATCGGGATAGAACGAACAGTGCGGCGCGAATTCATACGCCGAAGCGTTTGGAACGATCAGCGTTAGCGACGTTCGGCCGGTGGGGAACGGATCGATGCCCCGACGTGGCACAAAGAAAGAGCGCCGGAATAATTCCTACACCGGCGCCCCTTACCCTGAAACTCTTTATAGCCCACAGACTACGCCAGCGCCATGTAGCGTGACAAGGACTTACCGCAGCAATCCCTAATAATCCCTAATAAAGCTGTCCGGCTTGCGAGGGGATGGTCTTTCCGCACGAACACAGCACGGCGACTTTCCGCCGACAGCCAAAGCCGTCCAAAGCTTATTTTTTCCTCGCTGTAGCGAAAGCGCCTCCGGTCCGCTGTGACAGGGTCCATGCCCGCCCATCCGTGCTGGTGCCTCCGTACCATTTTCACCGCACATTCCGCGCGCAACAATGTCTCATGCGACCACCATCGACACGTTGGATCTTACATACCTACCTCAAACTCACAGCCGCGCTGCTGATTCTGGCCGGCGCCATTCGCTTCCTGGACCGCTGACAGAGCGCTCGTCTTCGGACGCCTTGGCCGAGCAGCGCCCCTTCTAGCCTCTGTAGCGCATGCTTCTCGCGTGAATCCTCTTCGCACTGTGTTATTCTGGTGTTTCGCCGGGCTGGCGGAACTGGCAGACGCGCCGGACTCAAAATCCGGTGACCGCAAGGTCGTGTAGGTTCGATTCCTATGCCCGGCACCAAATTCTCTCCGAGCAAGCCAATAACGAATCGCAATTGAATGTAAGGAAGAGCCGGCGCTCTCAATCCTCTCGGGAACAACAGAGATGGCGCGGTGGTCACTCGGTCGGACAAGCGGCCCCGTTATCGATCCACTCGCGCATCGCGGTCACCGTTTCGGGGCGCGTCAACGGGGGCAGCGTCCGGCCATCGCCGGGATTCCAGCCCCAGCCGACCAACGGGTCGGTGGCCACATGCTCGACCAGCCGCTCCAGATTTCGGCCTCCGGTCTGTGCTGCATCTTTTAGCTGCCGGCAGAGTTCCGCAGGCGTTCGTCCGACGAACACCATCTTGTCGTTCGCCGGCGGCAAGCTCCACTTTGGATTGCCGGGCGGCATATTCGCACCCGCCATATTCTGATCCTGATGACACGTATGGCAGCGCATCGCCGTAACGCCCTTCCCGTCCGCTCCGCGCTTCACATCTTGCGCATGCACATGGCTGTCATCGCCCTGCAACGGCGCGTCGCCCGGCGGATGACAATTCTGGCAACGCGGCGACGTAAATACTTTCCACACCCGCACGAACGCTGCGGCTGATTTCGCGCTGGACGCATCCGCCGTACGGCGAACGGCAGCGGCAGGCGCGTTCGCCGGGCTCGCGAAAACCGGCGCCAATCGGACCTGCCACGCAGCGCACACCGCAATCACACCAAGCGCCAGCGCCGGAAAAATCCGCAGTTTCCATCGATCGGTTATCGTCACAGGCCAGCTCCTACACCAATATCACGGAACCTTCTAAAGCGATCACGAAGTCATCCGTTCATTGCGCGTCGTCCCGCCACAATTCTAACTACGCCGTCAGCACATCCTCGGCCTTGATCGGCAGCCGCCGCAGCCGCTTTCCGGTCGCCGCAAAAATCGCGTTGGCGATCGCCGGAGCCACGGGCGGCACGCTCGGTTCGCCAACGCCCGTGGGCGGTGCGGTGCTCGGCACGATGTAAACGTCAATCACCGGACTCTCAAACATGCGCACCATCTGGTAATCGTGGAAATTCCGCTGCTGCACTTTGCCCGCGTCGAACGTAATCTCCGTCTTCAGCGCCGCCGTTAATCCGAAAATAATCCCGCCCTCCATCTGGGCGATCACCGTATCCGGATTGATCACCCTGCCGCAGTCCACCGCGCAGGTGACGCGGTGGACCCGCACATTGCCATTTTTCTCTACCGACACTTCGGCCACCTGCGCCACATAGGTATCAAACGAAAAATGCGTAGCAATTCCGCGCGCCCGGCCGGCTGGCAATGGCGTACCCCAGCCAGCTTTTTCCGCCGCCAGTTCCAGCACCCCGCGCATGCGCGGCTCGTTTGTCAGCAGTGACCTGCGCAGTTCGTATGGATCTTTGCCCGCGGCATGCGCCACTTCGTCAAAAAACCCCTCCACGGAAAAACCGTTGTGCGAATGCCCAACCGAGCGCCACCACTGCACCGGCACCCCGTCCGTGGTGGTATGCAAATCCACGTGCACGTTGGGCACGCCATAGTGCAAATCCGCGGCGCCTTCCACGGACGTGCTATCCACGCCATTCTGGACGGCAAACGCCGCGAACGGCGTCCCCGCCATGATGGATTGCCCAACGATCGTGTGCATCCAAACCACCGGATTCCCGCTCGCATCGAATCCCGCGGTAAACCGGTCGTACCACATCGGGCGATACCACAATCCGCGAATGTCGTCTTCGCGTGTCCACACCACGCGCACGGGAACCTTCGCCGCGCGCACCGCTTTGGCAACCTCCACCGCCTCGATGATGAAGTCGGAGGCCGGATTCGCCCGCCGTCCAAATCCGCCGCCGAGCAGCGTGGTGTTGATCTTTACCTTTTCCGGAGGCAGTCCCGCGGTCTTCGCTGCCTGCAAACGGTCCACAGTTTGAAACTGCGTCCCGGTCCACAGTTCGCAGGAATCGTCGCGCAGGTCCACCACGCAGTTCAGTGGCTCCATCATGCAGTGCGCCAGATACGGCACTTCGTATTCGGCGGTGAGGGTCTTCGCCGCGCCCGCCAGCGCGCCATCGGGATCGCCGACATGCTTCGCTGTTGTGCCGGGCGTTTTTGCGAGGGCGGAATAGTGCTCGCGCATCCCAACCGTCGAAAGTGCGGCGTTGCCGCCTTCGTCCCACACTACCTCGAGCCGCTCTCGCCCTAATTTCGCGGGCCAGAAACCCCTGGCGATCACCGCGATGCCGGAAGGCACTTGCACCACATCTTTCACGCCGGCAACCGTCTTGGCCTTGTCCGCGTTAAAACTGCGCACCTTCCCGCCATACACCGGTGAGCGCAGCACCACCGCCGTCAACATTCCCGGCCGCCGCACATCGAGCCCAAATTCAGCGGTGCCATTGGTCTTTGAAGGAGTATCGAGACGATGCGTGGGCTTGCCCACAATCTCGAAATCCTTGGGATCCTTCAGCGTTACATTTTGCGGTGCGGGCAAATTCGCTGCTGCCGCCGCCAAACTCCCAAACGACGCGCGGCGCCCGCTGGCATCGTGAATCACAAAGTTTTTTCGCGCGTGGCACGTCGCAGGGTCTACATCCCACTGCTGCGCCGCAGAAGAAATCAGCATCTGCCGCGCCATCGCTCCCGCCAGGCGGTAGCGAACCCACTCCGAACTATCGCTGGAGCTTCCCCCGGTCATCTGCACACCATAAATCGTGTGGTTGTACACTGCATCGACCGGCGCGGCTTCCACGCGAATCTTCGTCCAATCCGCTTCCAGTTCCTCCGCCAGCAGCATGGGCAGCGAGGTATACACTCCCTGTCCCATCTCCGAGTGACTGGCGATCACCGTCACTGAATCATCGGCGCCAATGCGCACAAACGCATTCGGCGGAAAAGGTTTGAGCGGCGGTAGAGCCTGCTCTTGCGCACTGCCGAGCGGCGGCACATACAACCCGATGACCAACCCGCTAGCCACCACCGCGGTGGTCTTCAAAAAGTCGCGCCGGTTTAGTTCGGCAATCGCGCTCATTTGGCCCTGCGCTGCGCCATCAGCTCCGACGCCCGGTGAATCGCGCGGCGTATCCGCGGGTACGTCCCGCAGCGGCAGATATTTCCAGACATGGCCTCATCGATGTCCTGGTCCGTCGGCGCGGGCATCTCCGCCAGCAGCTTCGCCGCACTCATAATCTGCCCGGACTGGCAATAGCCGCACTGCGGCACATCAATCTCGATCCACGCAAGTTGCAAGGGATGTGTGGTGTCCAGCGAGAGCCCCTCGATGGTGGTGATCTCTTTCCCGATAGCGCGCGACGCCGGCGTGACACACGCGCGCACCGTCTGTCCGTCCAGATGCACCGTGCACGCCCCACACAGCGCCATCCCG
>JBEKVU010000243.1:0-6621 GCA_049513775.1 Candidatus Acidiferrum sp. | reverse complement strand
GGCATGTGGATGCCGGCGTGGAGATTTCTGAAGGCATTTGCCGGCGGCTGCGTTTTTCAAGTGAGGACACCGAGCAAATTTCGGCTCTGGTGTCCCATCATATGAAGTTCAAGGACGCAGAGCAGATGCGGACGGCGACGCTGAAGCGCTTTGTGCGGCTGCCGCGGTTCGAGGAGCACTTGGCACTGCACCGACTGGACAGCCTGTCGAGCAATCGGCGCCTCGAGGCGTATGACTTTGTGAGTCGGTTTATAGCCGAGACCCCGGCAGAGGAGGTCCGGCCGCAACGGCTACTCAACGGGGACGATTTAGTACGGATGGGATACCGACCCGGACCACTTTTTAGTGAGATACTGAGCGCCCTAGAGGATGCGCAGCTTGACGGGCAGATTGACAATTTGGCCGACGCCGAATCCTTTGTGAAGCAGCACTATCCAACGTTGCAAGAGCAATAAGTGAAGGAAAAGGGCAGCTGAGCCGATAAAAGAAGGAAGGGTACGGAGAATCGGCGGAAAGAATCATCTTACTCATTAAAATGCACTTACGCGGCGGCGATAACGATTCAAGAGACCCGACGTCTAACCTTAGTGAAGCACGCTAAGATTTCATGCTAAGCTCGTTGCTACGAATTGCACCTTTTCGACCCTGTCCGCATCTAAACTCTTACAGCACGGTTAATTACGTGCTCGAAGTTAGGGGAGACCATGGCTGACAAAAAATTTGTAGTGCCAGAAATTCTCGCCATCCTGCCGGTCAGGGACACCGTGCTTTTTCCCGGGGCAGTCCTGCCGCTGACCGTAGGACGTGAGAGTTCGCTGGCGCTGGTAAATGCACTGCAGGGCGAAGAAAAACTGATGGGGGTGGTGGCGCAGCTCGACCCGCGCGTCGAAGACCCATCGGCCGCCGACCTGCACAAGGTCGGTACGCTCGCCAAAGTGCACAAGACCGTAAAAATGCCCAACGGGAACGTGGTGATTTTCCTGGAGGGTTTGCAACGCATACAGATTATGGATTTGATCGGCCTGCGGCCGTATTTGCGGGCCCGTGTGGCCGCCGAGCCGGACAATTTCGGGGAATCGGCGAACGAACTGGAAGCGCTGCAACGCAACGCGCAGGACCTTTTTCGCGACGTGGTGAGCCATTCGCCGCAGCTTTCTGATGAGTTGCAATCCGCAGCGATGAACATCGACGACCCGGGACGCTTGGCGGATTTTATCGCCGGCACACTGCCCTCGCTTTCGACACTGCTGCGCCAAGAGTTGATTGAAACCTCCAGCGTACGCAAGCGGCTGGAAACACTGATTCGCGAATTGTCCAAGGAACTGGAAGTCCTCGAGCTGCGCTCGAAGATTCACGAACAGGTGCAGGAACAGGTGAGCCAGAGCCAGCGTGAATATTTGCTGCGCGAGCAGATGAAGGCGATTCAAAAAGAGTTGGGCGAATCGGACGATTCCGCGGCGGAGATCGATGAGCTGCGGAAAAAAGTCGAAGAAGCGCAGATGTCCGCGGAAGCGAAGAAGGAATGCGACCGCGAACTGAAGCGGCTGGCGAAAATGACGCCGGCTTCGGCGGAGTACATGGTTTCGCGCACCTACCTCGAGTGGATGACTTCGCTGCCGTGGAATAAATCGAGCGGCGCCGAAGAGATCAACATTGCCAAGGGCAAGGAAATTCTGGACGAAGACCACTACGACTTGACGAAGGTGAAGGAACGCATCCTGGATTACCTGGCGGTGAAAAAATTGCAGCCGGGAATGAAAGGCCCGATCCTGTGCTTCGTTGGGCCTCCGGGCGTGGGGAAAACTTCGCTCGGTAAGTCCATCGCTCGCGCGCTGGGGCGCAAGTTCGTGCGCATCGCGCTGGGCGGCATGCATGATGAAGCGGAAATTCGCGGTCATCGCCGGACGTATATCGGAGCGCTGCCTGGGCAGATTATTCAGGGCCTGAAGCGCGCCGAGAGCAACGACCCGGTGTGCATGCTGGATGAGGTGGACAAACTCGGACGCGACTTCCGCGGCGATCCTTCTTCGGCGCTCATGGAAGTATTGGACCCCGAGCAGAACGCGTCGTTCCGCGATCACTATCTGGACGTGCCGTTTGATTTGTCCAAGGTGCTGTTCATCGCGACGGCGAACTGGATGGATCCAATACCGGAGCCGCTACGCGACCGCATGGAAGTGATCGAGTTACCGGGCTACACGGGCGAAGAAAAGCTGCACATCGCGCACAAATACCTGATTCCGAAGCAGGCCACCGAGCACGGGATTAAAAATCTCGAGCAGCTGGAGTTTACGGATGACGCGTTGCGCGAGGTGATTCACAGCTTCACGCGAGAAGCGGGCGTACGTAACCTGGAACGCGAGATCGCTACGATCACGCGGAAACAGGCGCGGCGCATCGCTGAAGGCCATACCGAAAAAATGACGGTAACTCCGGAAATCGTCCGGGAATACCTGGGCGTGCCGAAGTTCCGTACCGAGAAGGAAGTCGAGGAACGCGTCAAGCGGCCCGGCGTGGCGGTGGGGCTGGTGTGGACGCCCGTGGGCGGCGACATCATCTTCATCGAAGCGACGCGGATGCGCGGCGGAAAGCAGTTCACCATGACCGGGCATCTCGGCGAAGTGATGCAAGAGTCCATGACCGCGGCGCTCACGTGGGTGCGCGCGAACGGAGAAAGATACGGGATCGATCCGGACTTTTTCCGCAAGCAGGACATTCACATTCACGTGCCGTCGGGCGCGGTTCCGAAAGATGGTCCTTCGGCGGGTGCGGCGATGGTGACCGCGCTGGTCAGCTTGCTCAGCAATCGTCCGGTGCGTGACCGGCTGGCGATGACGGGCGAGATGACGCTCTCGGGCATCGTGCTGCCGATCGGCGGCGTAAAAGAAAAAGTGCTCGGCGCCAAGCGCGCGGGCATTCGCGAAGTGCTGTTGCCCGCGGACAACGAACCGAACGCGGTAGCGGATCTGACGCCGGACATTCTCGGCGATATCAAGATCACCTACGTGCGAACGTTGGACGAAGTACTCGAGCACGCACTGGCGAAGGATCCGGTAGCGGCACCGATTGCGCCGCCGGACCCTAAGGCGCAAACCCCTGGGGTGGATGTGCCGCGGGCTATTCACTAAGAGCGAGCACTGAGGGCAGCGAAACGCGCGTCAGTTCGACGCCAACAATCTGAGCAGAATCTGAGCAAGCAAAGAGCCCGGCAAATGTTGCCGGGCTTTTTGCTTTTTGAGCCCAGGTGCGCTGAGGCGCCGAAGAAGCCTGCTAGGATGGGACTTCGATGAGGGCGCTGGGGAAAAAATCGGCCACCGATGTTCCGGCAGAGGTCGCTTCGCGCATTTCGACGTCGCTGCAGCAAGAGCGCGTGGTGCCGCGTTTCGTCGATTCGTACGTTGTCGAGCATGGCCGCTACGCGCTGCAGGTGCATGCGGCACTGTACCGCGATTTGCTGGCGCTGCTGCAGCGTGAGGCGCTGCTGGCGGCAACGGCGCGAGCGCTGGAGCTTTCCGCGGTCGCGCCGGCGACTTCCAAGCGAAGCAAGCCGCGACCCGTACCGCGCAAGGATGCGGCGCTTTTTCGCAGGAAATACTTAGGGGCGTTGACGCGTCTGCAGAAGTGGACGGCTGGCGACGCGCTCGATTTCCAGAACGATCTGCAAGTCTACGAAGAGTTGCTGTTGCGCGTGGGAGCGGCGCGGAGGCGGCGAAAACCGTTTGAGGCCGCGAACCATCCGTTCGTGGACCGCTGCGCGTTTCTGCTGGACTCTTCGTTCCTTGAAAAAGCGCGGCTGGCGGCGAGCCGCGCGCTCGCCGATGTGGATGAGGTGGCGGAGCACGCCTTCACGGCCACCTTGCAAGCGGCTAGAGCGTTTTCGGCCAGGGCGTAGCAACTCCTGCTTGAACGCCGAAAGGCACGGGAACTGACAGCGACTCTGCGAACTCATAAGAAAAAGGCTTGAAATATCCTTGACAATAAAATTTGTCAAAGCTAGCATCTCCTCGTGCTCGATATTCAAGTCATTGATGATCCGGCAGCGGCGACGGTGGCTTTGGAGCCGATTCGGAGTCGACTGCTCTCCGAGCTGGCGCTTCCCGCCTCGGCCGCGACGTTGGCTACGCGGGTTGGCGTGGCTCGGCAGAAAGTGAACTACCACTTGCACGCGCTCGAGGCGCACGGGCTGGTGCAGCTGGCCGAGGAACGCAAGTGGGGCGGGCTGACCGAACGGCTGCTGGTGGCGACGGCGGCTTCCTACGTTGTTTCCTCGCGCGCCCTGGGGCCGGTGGCTGCGGATCCGAATCGGGAAATCGATAGGCTGTCCGCGAGCTATCTCATCGCCCTCGGCGCACGCGTGGTCCGCGAGGTGGGCGATCTTGTTCGCCGTGCCGCCGAGACGGGCAAACGGCTGGCCACCCTGGCGGTGGATACCGAGGTTCGCTTTCGGTCGGCGGCGGAACGGGCGGCTTTCAGCAACGAACTCACCGAGGCAATCACGAAACTGGTGGCGAAATACCACGATGAATCGGCAGTCGGCGGCCGCGCGCATCGGCTGGTGGTTGTGGCGCACCCGCTTCCGCAAAACGTGCCGCTAAACCCGCCGCAGAAATCCGATCACCAGGACCGCAAGGACAAGGAGACATCATGAGCGTGAAGAAAGAAGCCTCCGGACGCCATTTCGTCCAGGTGGAAGTCGAAGTCCCCGGCACGCCGGAGGAAGTGTGGCGAGCCATCGCCACCGGGCCGGGTATTTCCTCGTGGTTCGTGCCGGCTGAGTTCGAGATGCGCGACGGGAAGCCTGTCGCGGTGAAGTTGAACTTCGGCCCAGGCATGGAGTCGAGTTCTGCGGTGACGACCTGGGATCCGCCGCGGAAATATGGCGCCGAGGCCCCTGGATGGGCGCCTGGCTCGCCGGTCATCGCAGAGGAGTGGAGCGTGGAAGCGCGCGCGGGAGGTACCTGCATCGTGCGCGTGGTGCATAGCCTGTTTGCCAGCACGGACGACTGGGACAATCAGCTGGAAGGCACCGAATCCGGCTGGCCGGGATTCTTCCAAATCCTGAAGATTTATCTCACGCACTTCCGCGGGCAGAGCTCCGCGATGATGCAGTGGATGGCTCCTGCCGCAGGGACAGAAGCTGAGGCATGGGAGACGCTGACCGCGGCATTAGGGCTCGCAGGAGTGCGCGCCGGGCAGCGTTGGACCGCGCCCGCGGGCGTACCGGCGCTGAGCGGCGTGGTCGAAGACGTAACCCAGAGTCCGGGCCGGGCGCTGGTGCGACTGGACAAGCCGGGGCCGGGCACAGCCGCCCTTGGCGCCGTCAACTTCGGCGGGCAGAGCATGGTCACGCTAAACTTCTACCTCTACGGCGATCAGGCGGGTGGGACAGTCGCCGGCGAGACACCGCTCTGGGAAGCGTGGATTCAGGAACGCTTCCCGACGCCGCCCGAGACAAGCAAGACGGAATGATCGCGTGGTCAGGCCGTCGACGATAGGATGCCAGTTGCAAACGCGCGTTAACGTTCCCGTTCTTTGGTGCGGCGGAATTTTCCAGATTGGCTGTTCCTCGACTATTTGTCGAAAACGGCTGCGCTGAAGAGGTGTTGGCCGGCGACCGCGGTTCGATAACCGTAAACGGCCAGGATCGCAATGGCCAGCAGGCCGGTGACACCGGCGTTGGCGTACCATCGCGAAAAGTGCGAGGTCAACGGAAAAACAATCAGAACATTCTGCACGACCAGCCCCACCACCAGCGCCAGCAAACCGAAGCGCCGGAGCACGAAGATGATCGAGCCCCAAATGACGGCGGCGTACAAGATTTGCAGCACCGGATACTCGCTGCCGTTGTTCGTGAGGGCGCCAAGCAGCACAATGATCGCCGCGGCCACCCACACGTTGCGGACGAGCAGACGCACCATGAAAAAAAGAAAAAAGATGAACAAGCCGTAGAGAACGAAAACCAGCGTGAAGAACGGCAGCGTGCCCAGCGCGTATCGCACGCCGTTCAGTGAATCGGTTGCGATGGTTCCGGGCGACGGTGGAAGTTTGCTGAGCAAGGGAAGCAGCAAGTTATCGGAACTCTCAAAAACGGTAAGCCAGATCCCGTAAACCGCGGCGATCAGAAGATCGCGGCCGACCAGAGGGTCGCGAAAGTCTCCGGCCATCAAGCGAGACCAGCCGATCAACGTTTGCGGAGCGTTCTTGCGCACGAAAGGCTCGAGCGCGAGGTACAACAAGAACGCCATGGCGGTCACCAGGCAGGCCCAGCTTAAGGCGATAAACAAGCCATCGAATTCGTCGACGGTATCGATATGATGCGCGCGCAACGCCCAATTGGTCAGGAACGCGAGAAACACGAAAATGGCCAGGCGGGCTCCGCCCCGCGTGTCGCCGCGATTCAAGCGCAGATTGCGACGGGCGACGAAGGCGCTAGCCACCAGCAATCCGACGAGCAGCGTTAACAAAACGAGGGAAGAGATTTTTTCCTGCGTGGTTTGCTGATAGGGCGTCGAGCGCTTCGGCGTGTCCCACGGGTAGATAAGATCGAAATAGATTGGCTTACCGCGATAAGAAGCGGCCTCGATGCGCTCGGTAATTTTGTTCGGGCCGGGCAGATCGCGA
>JBEKVU010000242.1:0-6710 GCA_049513775.1 Candidatus Acidiferrum sp. | reverse complement strand
CCAAGGCCCTTGAACTCTTCCACCAGCCCTCAATCTACAAACCTGGCATCCATCCCACCGCCGTAATCGCCACCACCGCCCGCATCGCCGACGGTGCACACATCGGCCCCTACTGCTTCATCGACAACCAAGTAGAAATCGGCGCGGGCGCCGTCCTCCACAGCTTCGTCTCCATCTACCACGGCGCAAAAATCGGCGACCACTTCTTCGCCCACGCCCACACGGTTGTCCGCGAACACTGCCGCATTGGACACCGCGTAATCCTGCAAAACGGCGCGGTCATCGGCTCCGACGGCTTCGGCTTCGCCAAACAAAAAGACGGTAGCTGGTACAAGATCGTCCAATCCGGCCCCGCCATTCTCGAAGACGATGTCGAAATCCAAGCCAACTCTTGCATTGACCGCGCCACCATCGGCGAAACCCGGATCGGCAAGGGTGCCAAGCTGGACGATCTGGTCCTGGTAGGCCACGCCTCCAAGATCGGCTCGAACACGCTACTCTGCGGCCAAGTGGGCCTCGCGGGCTCGACAGTCGTCGGCGACAACTGCATCTTTGCCGGCCAATCCGCCAGTTCCGGCCACCTGCGCGTCGGCGAGGGAGTAATTGTCACCGCCCAAAGCGGCCTCCCCGGCGACGTCGAATCCGGCGCCATCCGCTCCGGCTCCCCTGCCGTCGACAATCGCCTCTGGCTAAAAGTTACCGCCGCCCTGAACCGCCTCCCCGAACTCCAAAAACGCGTCAACCAACTAGAACGCGAACTAGAGGAACTCCGCTCCTCGCAAAAATAATTCGAACGCCCCTTTCGCGCCCGCACCTCTTGAGGTCGCGTCTCTGCGGCGGCTAGGCCCAGGTCGGCCGTGCCATTCATTGGCTGGGGGATAACTGCGGGTTAACAAACCGGCACTCTAAACCGCGAAGGATGAACACTTGCGAAACATTGTGAAAATACAGCAACTTAAAGTCGCTTTATAATCACAGACGTTCGCAAAAACCCAAAGCGGGATAACCACCCTAAGCCGGGCGCTGCTCGTCCGGCAATCCCTTGGCAATGGCCGCATGCACCAAGTCATTTAACTCTTCCCGCTGCGCCAGGGAGAACTTCGACGCATCGATCGGCTCAAGAAACTCCACCAGGATCTCCCCAGGATGCAATGCCAGCGACTTCTTGACCATCACCCGATGTGCCCCCGAACAAGCCACCGGCACAATCTGCACCCCAGCGTTGATTGCCATCATCACCGCGCCCTTTTTAAACCGCTGCAGCCTCCCGTCCGGACTCCGCGTCCCTTCCGGATAAATCAGGAACGACTGCCCATTGCGCAGTGCCACGGTCGCTTTATCCACGCTGCCGATCGCCGACTCGCGCGAACTACGATCCACCGGAATAAATCGCGCCGAAAGAAACGCCCGGCCCACCACTGGCCAGCGAAACAGCGACTCCTTGAGCAAAATCGCAATCCGCCGTGGAATCGCACCCACAATCGCCGGAGCGTCCGCCGCGCTGGTGTGGTTCGCCGCAAACAAGCAAGTTCCAGGTGGAATCCGCTCCGTGCCCGCCACACGCACGCGCACGCCCGCCAGCCGCACAAAAAACATCACGCCATTAATCCCCGCCCAATAAATCGGGTCGGGATTATTGGTGAGCAACGTGTACACAATCAGCGGCGGCCCAACAATCAAAATGTAAATCGAAAGAAAAATGGATAGGAAGATCGTGCGCAGCATCAGCTTCTACTGACCGGCGGAAGGAATCGTGAACCCGTGTAGTAGTCCGTCGCGAATGCTGCGCGCCTGTTCGGTGGGGTGCGCAGTTTCCGAAACTTCGTACCGCACATCTTTCGCTTCGCCCAGAACCACGTCCAAGTTGCTCTCCTTCTCTTCGCGCCGAATGCGCAGGTGCAGGGTAATTCCCGGCTTCTGCTCGGCAACCCAACGGTCCAGATGCCGCGGCACATCGCCGCCATTCCAGGAGGTAATTACGTCGTCCGCGCGTAGTCCAGCTTGCGCCGCGCCGCTGCGCACCTCTACGCTGCGCACGATGGCTGCGCCGCTCGGGTCGCGCTCCGCAAAAAAGCCCAGCACTCCGCGCCTGTGCTCAACGCTCCGCACATCGAGACCGGCAAGCCCTAGAATTTGCTGGTATGGCAGCGCATCTGTGCCCGCTACGTAGCGCGTGAAGAAATCCTCAAACGATCCGCCGGCAACCTTCTCGGCGCTTAGCTCCACATCCTGACTGTCATGGTACGTCTTGCCGGCTTTGGCAAAATCCGTATTCATCAAGCGGAGCACATCGTCGAGGCTGGCGCGATTCCCGGTTCTGTCGCGGGTCAAAACATCAAGCAGCACGCCGAGCACCTGCCCTTTTGTGTAGTACGAAACGCTTTCTTCCGCGCGGTTATACAGTGCATATTTTTCCAGCCACGCGTCCAGGCTGGATTGCTCCGCGCTCTGCCAGGTCTCCGCAGATCGCCCCTCAAGCTCCGTAATCTGCTGGCTCAGGTCTGCATAGAATTGCTGTTTGTTCCACAATCCGGCGCGCACCAGCGTGTACGAGCCATAGGTGCTGGTCACGCCCTCGGCAAACCACAGCGCCCGTGTGTACTGCTCCTTGGCGTAGTCCACCGGCTCCAGAGATGCCGGCCGAATGCGCTTCACGTTCCACAAATGAAAGAATTCGTGCGCCGCGACGCCATCCAGATATTCGTCGGACGGCACATTGATCGCTGTGCCATTGGCATGCTCCATTCCGCCACCCGCACCGGCAGAGGCTTTTCCGATGTGCAGAATAAATGTGTAGTTCTTGTATGGCGCGCCTTCCATAAGTTTCAGTTCATACTTGCAGATGCGCGTCAGATCTTCTTCCACGCGTTTCTTTTTGTAGTTGTCGCCGTGAATCACCACGCGAACCGTCGGCTTCAAATCCGGTAACACGAAATCTTCAAATTTCCCGGCTTCCATCGGCATGTCTGCCAGCGCGTCGTAATTTTCCGCGTCGCCGCAGGCGCTCGCCCCAGCCGCAGCATTCTCGCCGGCTTTCTCTCCAAGGTGCAGCGTCGTGCGCCAGTCCGCGGGTAGTCCCGCGAGGCACAAGCGTACATCTTCGGCGCGCCGCTCCGGCACGTACAGCAAAATCATCGCCGCATTGATGAACGCATGCTCGCCGTTAAGCTGCGCGGCGAATGGCCCGGCCTCGTCCCAATACGTGGTGTAGCGCAACGTGACCGTTCCGCTGCCGGTCACGCGCCAAGTCTGCTTGTCCAGCTTCTCGATGGGCACGCTTCGCTCATCTGAAAACGCCGCCACTTGCGCCACGTGACCGCTGAAATCGCGAATCTGGTAGAGCGCGTTCCAGGCCGGCATCTGCACGACGATCTGATCGTGCACGTCGGGAATGGTCATGGTTATCGCGAAAACGTGTTGTTCGGGATGCGCCAGCGAAACATCGTAGCGAATTGTGGCTTTCGCGGGAATGGTGCAGCAGAAAAATGCTGCCACTATGGTTGCGAGTAAGAGATTGCGCAGTGAACGCAGCAGGAACGTCACCGGCGAGTGGCCTCGGCGGGCGTCCGCACGGCGCTCTCCAATTTATTCAGCAGTTTTTCGCACAGACCGTCGAAGCTGCCGTTGGACATCACCAGCAGCACGTCGCCGGGCGTGGCCTCGCTCGCAACAAACTCCGCGATCGCCTCGGAACTGCCAAGTACGCGCGCATCCTTGCCCAAGCCGCGTACGCTGTGCGCCACGGCTTCCGGCTTCATGCGATTTTCCTCGCCAAGCTGCTGCGCGCGAAACACTCCGCCGAGCACCACGCGGTCCGCGAGCGCCAGCGATACCGGCAGCGTCTCTTCAAAAATTTTCCGCCGCATAGAATTCGATCGCGGCTCGAGGATAGCCCACAGCCGGCGCCCCGGCCAGCGTCCGCGCGCAGCCTCAATCGTCACGCGCACCGCGGTCGGATGGTGCGCAAAATCATCCACCACCAGCACGCCGCCGACTTCGCCCTTCACGTCCATGCGCCGCTTCACGCTGCGAAACGTCGTCAGCGCATTACCAATCTCCGATGCGGAAATACCCCGGCCGTTCGCCACGGCCATCGCAGCCAGCGCATTCAAAACATTGTGGCGACCGGTGGCCGCCAAAACGAATTCACCAAAGAGCTGACCATTATGCGCGACCGAGAACTTCATTCCATCGCGATGCGGTGCGACTTTGGTGGCGATCCAATCGTTCCCGGCGGAAAATCCAAAGGCCTCCACTTTGCAATGAGCCTTGCCCGCCGCGCGCCGCAACGCTGGACCGGATTGCTCCGTATCGCCCCAAATCACGACCCGCCCACGACGCGGGACCAGATTCACGAGTCGCTGAAATGCTAGTTCATACGCGGCAAAGTCCGCATAGATGTCCGCGTGATCGTACTCAAGCGAGGTAACGATCAAATCCTCCGGATGGTAGTGGAAGAATTTCGGCCCGCGATCCCAGATCGCCGTCTCGTACTCGTCGCCTTCTAAAATGAACTCGTCGCCGCCGCCCAGCCCGTAGCTTTTGCCGAAATTCTCCGCCACGCCGCCCACGAGAAAATTGGGATGCCGCCCGGCGGTCTCGAAAATCCATGCCAGCATCGCGGTGGTCGTGGTCTTTCCGTGCGTGCCGCTCACCACAATCGAATACCGGCCCGGCAGAAAAACTTCTTCGAGCATCTCCGGCAACGAACGATACGGAATCTTGCGGTCCAGCACTTCTTCGAGCTCGGGATTACCTCGCGCAATGATGTTTCCTACGACCACCAAGTCCGGAGGTTCCGCCAGATGCGCCGCATCAAAGGAATCGAAAAACGGGATTCCCAAATCATTCAGTAGCGTGGAAGCCGGCGGATACACGCCCGAATCCGATCCAGTTACCTTATATCCGCTTTCGCGCAGCATCCCGGCGAGCGGTGCCATCGCCGAACCGCCAATACCGATAACGTGCACACGCTTTGCGCCCATCACGCCGTCACCGCTGGTTCCAATATTTCCAAGAGCCCTTCTCCTTGCGCAACAAGTCTCCCGCGCACGCCGAGCGGCACCGTCAACATGGCGCGCTCGGTGTGTCCCACCGGCGCTGCAAACACCACAGGAATTCCAAGCGGTGCCAAAATCCGTTGGCAAACTTCGCGTACCGTTGGGCTGCCCGCCACACTCGCGGGGGTGTCCGGAAAGTCTCCCAACAAAACTCCGCGCACATCAGCGAATTTCCCGGCTTGCAGCAGATGCATCAACGCGCGGTCGACCTGCCAGGGCTTCCACCCGCGATCTTCCAGCAACAGGATCGCTCCCCGGGTATCCAGTTCCCATGGCGTACCGAGAGTGGTTTCGATCAGGGTGATGCATCCGCCGAGGACGGTTCCTTCCGCGGCTCCGGCCACCAAAGTTTCGCCGTGCAACGGAATCGTCCATCCCGCGTCGCGAGCAAATAGCGCCGCGACAAGCGATTCTTTATCGTACCCTTTGGCGTTGCCCGCGCCGTGGTCGAATCCGGCGGCAATCATCGGCCCATAAATCGTCGCCCAGCCGCAGCGTTGCCAAACAAAAATCTGCAGCGAAGTAACATCGCTGTAACCTAGGATAAGCTTCGCCTGCTCCGGCTTGGCGATGTCCAGGCCATCGAGCAAATAGTTAGAGCCGTAGCCGCCGCGAATTGCGACCAACGCTTCGACGTCCGGACGCGCCAACGCGTGGAGGAAATCGTTGCGACGCTCTTCGGTGGTGCCGGCCACGAACCCACGCGGCTCACGCACCACATAGTCGAGTGGCCGAAAACCGAGCGTTTGCAATTCTCGCAGCCCCACAGCCACTTTCTGAGGATCGGCAGGAGAAGCCGGGCCAATGGGCAACACCGCGCTACCTGCCCGCAGCGCCCGAGGTTTTCGCGCGGTCGCGGAAATGGCCGCAGTAGCCGTCTGCACGGAGGCTCGCACGTTCATCCGTTTTGCCGCTCCACGGGGAACATTTCGCACGTTACGCCCGGCCGAATCAGCGACTTCAAAACTGCCTCCTGCTGGCGATGACTCACCTCGGCATCAAACTGCAGTACATTTTTCCCTGCTGCCGTGGTGCCAGGCCCACCGCTCATGGACACCTGAAAATTATCCAGCGCGATGTCACAATCCGCAAAAATACGGTGCACCGCCGAAACCATGTCGATGCCCGGATCGCTCGAGATGCGGAACAACATGTAACGCGGTTTCAGGTTGAACCAATTCTCTACGTAAAAGAAGGCGATCAGTGACCCGATCGTGGCCACGCAAGCCACGCCAGATACGGCGTACAGGCCGCCGCCCGCCGCCATGCCAATAGCCGCCTCGGCGAAAATCGTCGCCGCGGTCGTTAGCCCGGTCACGTTACCGCGTTCGCGCAAAATCGCGCCCGCGCCCAGAAAACCTATGCCTTGCACAATGTTGGAAGCGATGCGCGTGGCGGAGGTGTCTCCCGCGCTTTTGGCAATTTCCACCGACAATATCGTGAACAGCGCCGAGGCCATGCACACGCAAAACCCCGTACGCATGCCGGCCGGACGCCGACGATAGCTGCGCTCGACGCCAATGGCCGCGCCCAGCATTCCGCCCCACAGCAGCCGCAACACAATCGTGTCTAGTGGCAACATGATTTACCGCGCTGAATTTGTAAGCCCCTCGCAGGATATTAAGACACTACAGAGTGAACTGCGTGAGT
>JBEKVU010000241.1:0-6714 GCA_049513775.1 Candidatus Acidiferrum sp. | reverse complement strand
GGTTGGCATTTTGCGAGCTTACGAGAACCGCGCAGGAGGAGCGCGCGGGCGCGATGCGGTGTCCGGTGACCGTGCCATCGACGCCAAGCATGTAAATGTCGTCGCGCAAAACCTGGAAGTTGTAGCTGGTGTAATTGCGCGTCATCAATCCTTCGTTGTGCAGCATGGGGCGCTTGGCGTTGGCGGTCATCTGCAGGTGGCAGCCGAAGCAGGTGGGCGTCCACGAGGTGTGGCAGGAGTAGCAGGTCATCGAGGAATTCGGATGGGCGAGGTGGGTATCGTCCTGAGGCATGCGGGAGGAAAGACTGCCGTCGGTGGCAATCATCTTCGCGCGCATGGATTTGGCGCTGAAGTGGATGTTGCCCGGCGTAACGCTATCCGCGGTCTGCACCACTTCCCACTCTTTGTGCTCGTCGGTCATGGAGCGCTGGATAAGATCGCCGCCGCGCCACTCGAAGCGCCGCAGACCCCAAGGTGTGCGCAGCATGTCCAGATGACGGCCGCGCGGCTCGCTGGGTCGCAACGCATCGGGGGCGGCTGGTCCTGAAGTGATCAGCGTGGCTTTGTTGCGGATGGTGCCGTGGCAATCGATGCAATCAATTTCTACCGCGGCGCGCGGCTCGCCATAGATTTTTCCGTTGCCGTGATTGTCTTGCGCGAAATGGCAATCATCGCACTGCATGCCCTTTTCAAGGTGAATGTCCATCAAGTGGACAGCCTTGCCGAAGCGATCGGGATCATCGAAAGAGATTTGCTTGCCGTCTTTATCGAGCCAGTTGCCTTTGCGATCGTGGTTGAAGACCGCGCGGAAGACCCAGCCGTGGCCGTGAAAGTCGGCGAACTTGGTGGTCTGTAATTTCGCGTTGAATTCCGGGCTGCCAATGGTTTCGAGAAATTTTTCGTCGCCCCAGAGACCGCGCACCGCAGCCCCTTCGGGGTTGCGCAAATAAGACTCGTAGCGCTGCTCTTCGCTCGGATTGCGCTGCTCGGGCGGATACATCTTGTCGCCGTCAATTTCGTTGTCCCACCAGGTGAGCCCGAAATAGGTGGTGACCATGTTCGTGCCGGGGTGGATGTGGCAGTTCATGCATTGGCTGGAGGGAATGGAGCGGGTGAAGGTGTGCTTGATGGGATGGCCGGATTCGTTCTTCGGAATGGCAGGATCGGAAGAGGCGCTGAATCCCGAGTGACCGTACTTGGCATAATCCGCGGAATGCACCGGATCGTTGTCGTTCGCGTAGATCACATGGCACGCGGTGCAGCCGCTGCCGCGATAGTCGCCCGGATGATCGTTGGTGCCCGGAAGCGACATGATCGGATCGAGCAAGCGCGTTTTCTGCAAGCCGAGGAATACCGGATCGGTGCGCAGCTCGGTGCCAAATCCGCGGTCGCTCAATTGATCGTCGGGCTTGCCAGGATCTTCATCGGGCATGGGATTTCCGAGTTCGCCCTTTTTACGGCCGCCGCGTTCGAAAACGCGCAGCACGTTGCCAGGCTGGGAAATTTCCCAGCGATAGAGAGGTTCGAGTTCGGGTAGCACGCCTTTGGCGCGCGTCTCTTCGGGCAGCGGCGGCGGAAAAGTCTTTATGGCTTGCGGCTTGCCATCGCGGTCGTAGCTCTCGCCGAAGTGCGTGTTTTTCACCGGGTAGCCGCCGTTGTTGTAAAGCGCCGCGCCCCAAAGCATTCCGGAGTGCGTCATCATGCTGGTGGAGACGGCGCGCGTCTCTTCGGCGTGGCAGCCACTCGCGCCGCAAGTTTCCGGGGCGACGCGCAGATCGCCGGGGTTCACGAACTTCACGTATTCGTAGGACTCTTTCAGCCACTTGGTAAAGACGCGCGGGGGAACAGCGGTTTTGTCCTTGAAAGTGCCTTCGCGCGGCTGGACGTGGGCTTTTTCTTTGGCGGATTTGTAATCTTCGGAGGTACCCGAGAGTCCCGCCGCGACATGCACGGTGTTGTCTCCGCCATGGCAATCCGTGCAGCCGAGGAAAACGGTCTTCGTCGGATGCATGGTGGGCTCGTCGTTGTTGATATGGCAGCTCTTGCAGCCCGCTGATTTCGCTTCGGCCTCTTCAGCGTTTTGTCCGCGCAAGACGGGGGCGGCAGTCTCCTGTAACGCCGCGCCAACAAGAGATCCATTACGACGCGCTTTGCTCGCTTCGCTACGCAGTTGCCCGGCAAAAACCAGCAGCGTCAACACCGCGGCGAGTGCCGCCAACATCAGCAGCCGCGTTCGCCCGGATTGCTGATTCCATCGCCACATTCGCCACATACTGCGCATTCCCACGGGTTCCCTCAAAACGTAAACTTCACAATGCCGAACAGCGAAAATAGTGTGCGGTCGGAATAAATATTGGTGAATCCCTGCCCGGGCTGCAGCATGGAAGCGCCGCCGATCAAGACAATGTTTTCGCTGAGGGGCGGACGATACTCCACACCCAGCCCAACATCTTCACCGATGGAATGGTGGATCTGCCCCTGAAATAAAATGTACTCAAGCGACTGCGTGTCCATGAACGTCAGATAGTTGAAGTTCACGAAACCTTTGAGCTTGGGCGTCACATCGAAATCGATTCCGGCGTTGGCGATAAAAATGCCGGGGTTCACGAAGTTGGACTGGCCTTCTTCTTTGCTGGAACGAAGGCTGGGAATCAAGCTGCCGTCGGAGGTGAGCTGAATCGCCGAACCGGTAAGCCGAATGGCCTCGCGGTTCCAGAAGCTGAACAGGCCGCCGGCAAAATTCGGCAGATCGTCGATGGAATCGAAGCCCGTGGCGCGTCCGCTTTGCGGCCTGGAATCGCCGGAGGTGTAAAACGCCGATACGCGATAGCGAATCCAATCATGATCGTAAGAGAGTTCCGCGGCGGCCATCTGCGCGTTGACGGTGACCTTGCGACCGGCCAGCGGATTAAACGTATCCTTGCCAAACGCTTCATAAAAAGCGTGGGTGATATTCAGCCGCCCGATGTGCCCGCTGCCCAGCCATCCAGCGTAACCAATGCTCAGGCTGTGTAGAATCGGTCCGGTGCCCTGATTGATGACCTGGCCCACCGGCTCAGGACGAACGAGGAAGCCGTTGTCATCGTAGTGCAGGCCGCCATCATCCTTGTTCCAAATGCCGATGAATTCGGCGGTGTAGCCGGGGAAGAAAAAATCCTGTAAATAGACGTTGCCCAACGTGACCTGCTGGTCGCGACGGTGAAAGCTGTTGAGCCCGCTGTTGGTATCTTTTTCAAGAAAATTAAAGTACGCGGCGTTGTATTCGATGCGGTCGGAATTCAAGTCGCCGAAGATGCGCACACCCGGTTCTTCATCGAGAAAGACGAAGCCACGAAAGTCCGCGTTGAACTCCTGGATTCCGGCACGTACGGAAACGAAATCGTAGTTCGGACCGAGGTCGTGAATTTTCACTTCACCGAAAGCTTCCTGCAGGCCCACGTGACCCGCGAAGCGATTGGTGCCACCGAGAACGCTGGGCCGCACGATGCCCAGTTCGCGCACATCTAAATCGTTCAAGCTGAGTTCCGGAGTAATGCGGATGCGCCAGTCGACGGGCTTGAAGGAAGCGTCGCCGTGAAACAGATCGAAGGAGATGCGAATGGTCTGGTCGACGAAAGCCTGCTCTCCCCGCCCGAAGAAATCGGCGCTGCCGGGCCGCGCGGCGCTGACGTTGCTAGGCGAAGGCACCCGGCGTCCGTCAAAGAATGTTTCTGAAGTGGCGGTGACGTTTAGAAAGACCTGCGGACCAAACAATTCCGGCCAAATCGGCTCGTCACCCTTGAATTTATTGCGGTTAAAAGGATCGTACCAATGGGGCTTGGTGTAGGTGTATTCGCCCTTCTGCGGATAGCGGCGATAGTCCGGCTGTTCGAGGGCCCAGCGGTCCGGAACGGCGTTGTAGACATCGGCGACGCGGGGCAAAGTGTCGGGCGTCAAATTTTCAATGTAGCCGGGATCGGCATCGAGACGATGACGAAATTCGCGGTAGGAACCGAGCGAAGCGGGCGCCTCGGCGGAAAGCGCCGGGCCTAACTCCGGCTGGCGCGGCAAGCGAGAGCGCGCTTCGGCGGCGGCCACGGTGACGAGCGAAATTTCCAGGCTCAACACTTCGTTGGCGTTGAGCGTAACGTCCGAGCGCACGAGCGCCGTGTAGTCCTGCGCTTCCACGCGCAATTCATAATGTCCGGGCGACACCGGCACGATGCGAAAAATACCTTCACCTGAGGCGGTAGCGGTGATCGTGCGGCCGCTTTGCAAATCGCGCAGCGTCAGGCGTGCTCCCGGCACGGGCACGGTTAGATTGGAAAAGCCGGCATCGCGCACGATGCCATCCAGCGCGGAAGAGACAAGCGCTTGCTGCCGCGGAATGCGCACTGGCTCACCGGCTTGGCGGGACTGCTCAGTGATCTTTCCGGAAGGCTGTTGGGCAGCAGCAGCAGGTGTAGAAGCCGGCGGATCTTGCGGGGTGGCTCGGGCGAAAGGCGCCAACGTCCATGCCGTGAGGCAGCACAGCACGCCAAGCAAGCGCCGAATTCGCCGCGGGGGTTTACGAATCATGGGCCAGACCAGTGAACGACCGGCTGAATTTTTGTGTTCGGACGGCTGCCAGCCGTCCGGGGATGGCTACTACATAACAATATTCAGCATCCGGGAGCAACAGTTTTCGACAGTTTTCGTTGAATGTTGCAGTTAGTGGTCACCTCCGGGAAGTGGCATGGCAGCGCTCCACACGAAATCCATTGAGGCCGGACGCCCGTATGTGATAACAAGTGACCTATTGTGGTGGAGCTAAAGTCCCATTTCCTACGGAAACCGCTGGGTTCGAATTACGCTCACGGCCAGCGGCGAAGACTGCTGTTTTTCGGCGTGGCGTTGGCGTTGGGTGTGGGCGCGCTGCTGACGTTCTTGCTGGCCGGATGCGTCGGCAACAATGGCACGTTTGAGACGCCCACTCCCGCGCCTGGGGCGCAGCTTCCTCCACCGATCTCCGGCGCCGACGTGCAGAACATCGTTACCGCGGCGGTAAACTCGGTAAGTGTGGATATGGTTGTAGCGGTGGTGGATCGCGCGGGCTTCGTGCTTGGGGTGTACCGCACGGCGAATGCGCCGACGCAAACGATTGGAAATTACGGGCAGACGGTGAACGCCAACGACGTGGCGGTGGCTTTGGCCAGAACGGGCGCGTTTTTCAGCAACGATCAAGCGCCGCTTTCATCGCGCACGGTGCGTTATCTCAGTGGCATCCACCTGCCCCCGGGAGTCGAGAACCAACCGAACGCGGATTTGTACGGCATTGAAAATACCAACCGCGGGTGCACGTTGGTGCCTACTGTCGCTTACCAATCACTCTTGCCACCATCCACCGCGCTCGCCGGAGGGCCTGGAGCTGGCATTTTGACGGGCAAGGCGGATATCTACGATAGCGACCCCAACGCTGTGAATCCCGGGGGCGTACCGATTTTCGATCAGCCTACCGGCACACCGTCGATTGTGCTGGGCGGGATCGGTGTGGTGACTTCTTCCAGCAATTTGAACGTGGCGGAATATGCGGCGGTCGTTGGATCGAGCGCTCAGCGCGCTGGTTCGCAGGAATTTTTTGGTTTGAAGTCGATTCCGCCGCCGGGTGCCGTTTTTATCGGCGGCATTCAGTTGCCGTTTGTCGAGCAGACCACGTTGCCGAGCGGTTTCACTGCCGGTCCCGTAGCAGGAACTGCCGCGTTTCTGCCGGGGTTTGGACCGAACAGCAGCGCCGGGCAGCCGCCGGACGGCGACTTGATTACACCGGCCAATGGGCCGATTGGCGGAATGACTGCGGCGCAAGTTACGCAGGTTCTCAATCAGGCCGAAGCGACCGCGATGATGACGCGGGCCGCGATCCGCCTGCCGCTGGGCTCGCATGCGGAGATGGTGATCGCCGTCGCAGATCTGGATGGCACGTTCATCGGGCTGCGACGCATGCCCGATGCCACCATTTTCAGTGTCGATGTGGCTGCGTCCAAGGCGCGCAATATGACGTATTTCAACAGCAGCATGCGCACCGCTGGGGACATGCCCGGCGTTCCCATTGGAACTGCCGTTACCAATCGCACCATCAGTTTCGGCGCCATGCCGCTGTATCCGCCGGGCATCGGTGGAAATCCTCCGCCGGCTAATCCGGGACCATTTTTCAATTTATTTTTGCAAGATACCGCCAACCCGTGTACGCAAGGGGCACAGTCGCCTGCGGGAGTTTCTCAGAGCGGCATCGTATTTTTCCCGGGCAGCGCTGGACTGTACATCAATGGCACGCTCGTGGGCGCGTTGGGCGTCAGCGGTGACGGTGTAGACCAGGACGATTTTGTCACCAGCGGCGGGACGGCTGGTTTCGGAGCGCCACTGGCCATCCGTGCGGACCAGATTTTCGATCAGGGCGTGCGCCTGCCGTATTTTAAGTTTCCTCGCGACCCGACCATTCCGTAGCGGCAAAATACTTAGGTATGTCGAGCTTGGCTTCTGGTGTCACGGTCAGCGTGGCTTGGTGTCCTTAGTTTTTCCTTGTGCCGTGCGCCCCAGCGCCAGGGTGTAGGCTTCCATCGTTTCGGGGACCACGCGGCTGTGAACGAATGGGCCCACCTTGCAGCAAGTGATCAGACCGGCGTCTGCTAAGACTCTTAGATGGTGCGAGATCGTGGCGCCCGTAACCTTTTGGCGGGCGAGGATCTCGCCGCAGCTCAT
>JBEKVU010000240.1:0-6717 GCA_049513775.1 Candidatus Acidiferrum sp. | reverse complement strand
AAATTGTGCCGTCTGGATACTCGGAAGTCTCCGTGCGGTCCATAGCTTGATGGGTGTGCGGATCGAACGGCTTGCCTAGCGGTTCGACGCGTTCCGCGCCAAGCTTGGTAATACTCTCGAGCAGTTGTTTGTGGATTAACTCGAAGCCTTTCTGATAATTGGCGTACTCCGGCTCGCGATGCACCGCCAAAGCCTGCTCGAAGTTGTCCAGGATCGGCAGCAACGCCTCGATCAAGCGCCCCGTCGTGCGCTTGGAATCTTCCCCGCGCTCGCGTTCGATGCGCTTGCGATAGTTGTCAAAATCTGCCTGCCGACGCAGCAGCGTCTGCCGCAGCTCCTCGAGGTCCGTCGCCAGCTTCGCAACCTCGGCGTCAGCCTTCGCGGCATCCGCAGCGAACTCCGGGCCCTCCGTCCCGCCCTGTTGCGCATCCTCTGCTACTTCGCCCTGCGGTCTTTTTTCGTTCCAGTCGATAACTCCCACGGTCACCACTCCCTTGAAGAATGATTTTTTCAGTTCGCTATTTATCTAAGCTGCCGCGGCGTATAGGGCCAAGGCTGCGGCAGCAAACTTGCATTAAGGCTTGCTGAGTGCCTCGCTGAAGAGTTGCGCTACATAGGCCACCGCCGTCATGGCACGCTCGTAGTGCATGCGGGTCGGCCCCAAAACCCCCAGCGATCCCTGCACTTCGTCGTTGCGCGTATACGGCGCGCTGATCATCGCCAGATTCTCGCCTGAGTCCGAAATCTCCTTCACGCCAATCTGCACATGCACCGGTTCCGGCGTCTCGATGCAGGCATTCAACATGGTCACCAGCCGATGCTTCTCTTCAATCGCCGCCAGCACGTCACGCAGTTGCGCTTGATTGGCAAATTCCGCCGTGCCGACAATCTGCGCCGCACCCTCGACGTGTACCTGCAGCGCGGACTCATCGCCCAGCGCCACCGGATCGCACAGCGTCAAGGCCCCGCTGATCAGGCCCTCGTACCGCTCGCGTTCCGACGCCAATTTCTGCAGCAGGTCGGTGCGAATCGCTTCGAGCGTCCATCCCGAATAATGGCGGTTCAGAAAATCCGCCGTGGCATCCAGCTCTGGCTGTGAGAATAGCCGCTGCGGCCGCAAAATCTTGTCCCGCGTATTTCCGCCTGGAGAGACCAACACCACAACCACCCGCCCATCCGGCAGGAGCCACATGCGCGTATGCTCCAGCACCGTCTTGCCGAGCGGCTGCGAAACAATAATTCCCAGGCCGTTGGAGACCTCGGCCAGTACATGCCCCGCGCGTTCGGTAATTTCCGCGGAGGTCTTGGCGCCGGCAAACTCCCGCCGGATCCAGTCGCGGTCATCGATCGTCAGCGTAGCCTGCGAAGCAATTTCCTGCGCAAAGAAACGATACGCCGCCGCCGTTGGCACGCGCCCCGCCGAGGTGTGCGGCTGATACAACAGGCCGCCATCCTCCAGATCCGCCATCACGTTGCGAATCGTCGCCGTGCTCAAAATCTCCTCAAACCGCTTCGCAATCGCACGCGAAGATACCGGCTCGCCCGTCTCTATGTACGTGCGCACAATATCCGCCAGAATCTGGCGGTTTCGCCGTTCCTGCAGTGCGGCCGTCCTCATACCAGCACTTTACTCCGTCCAGCAGCGCGTCCAGCAGCGATTCTGCTAACGGTTGACCTTGTCATAATGGCTAAGCGTTAGCTTTTTCCGCCGGCGTTCCGCGCTTCCCATTCCGAAAGCGTGATCTCTTCGGGCGCGTCCGTGGGACTATCGAAGTCCACACGGTAACCGTCCGGATCGGTCAGCCCCGCAACCCATAGTCCGTTGCCGACAAAGGGCTCTTTCGGGTGCAGGCCGCGCGCCACGGCTCGGCGATAAATAGCCAACGCATCCTTGCATGTGAAGCAGACGGAAACCCCTACGCCGAGCTTGCCTTCCGGTGGACGGATGCGGCCATCCTCTTTGCGAAAATCCTGAAGCATCAGCCCCGCGCCGCCAAGTTGCAACCGGCACCAGCGGATCTTGCCGTCCGGCTCCCACTTGACCGCCACCTCGAAGCCCAAGCCGTCGACATAGAATCGCAGAGAAGCGTCCATGTCCGAGACGCCAAAGAACGGCACCGCTTCCACAACGTTGGCTTCCGGCACAATGCTCGGCTTGGTTGCAGCGCTCATTGGCAAGTTCCCTCTAAAATCCAATGTCCGAACTGAAAACTCCCGGTAGTTCTATTGTAGGAAGCGTGTCAAGAGTCGTCAACATTGGCGGGCGACGGATCACTGCAAACGACCGCTGAGAGGTGTTCGAAGGTGCGGCGCTCATCAAGCGGTCGCGGATCGAAGCGAGCGCACCGCCACCGCACCCAGCACCAGGATCGCGGCGATCAGCGCCGCCCACATCGCCGCCGGATGGCGCTCCGACCACGGCCGAGGGTCTGGGGGTTTTTGATACGCCGCATTCACCTCTTCGGCCAAGACACGATCCTCCGCCGCAGTCGGATCCATCTGAAATAGCTTGGCGTAGTCATAGCTCGGAGCCCCTAGTTTTTCACTCCCGTAGTACAGCGTGGCCACGCTTGCCGCTGGCGTCTCAAAATAAATCCGGCGTTCCAGCTGCTGCACTTGTGCATCGGCGATACGAAGCGGCTGGTCGTCGCCATTGTGCACGACGATTTTCAACGTGCCCGGTCCGCGCGTGAAGATTGGCACGTCAAAATTCTCTTGATCGATCTTTTTCCCGCCGCGCACCAGGTGCACTTTTGTAATAGTGCCGTTCCCAACCGGGCGCTCCGTTTTCTCATTCGTATCAAGAGCCTCGACGCTTTGCACTTCGAGGTTCCGTACAAAGTTGGGTTGCGCGTCATCGATTTCGAAACGAACCCGTTCCGCCGGCACATTTGCCGGACGGCTAAAACTGAGCACCGTGTCCCGCCCTTGTTGGGCGATTGTCGGATGGTCTCCAACCGTCACCCACCGGGCCGCCTGGCCGCGCCCGACACCGGCCTTAGCCCCCTTCACTTGGTCGCGCTTCACCACACCATCCAGCGTCATCCGTAAATAGCGAAAGGTAGCCACGGGCATCTGCAGAGTGCTGTTATGCCCCAGCTCCTCGCTAGTAAAGTCATACAGCGTGCTTGAGCCGAGCAACGCCCAATCCTTGGCATGCACGTCGTTCGCGCCCTCGATGCGCGCGTGCGCCACGAAATTCTTAGTCTGGAGCTCGAGGTTCACGCTGCTGTACTCTTCGGTTTGTGTCATATCCAAAATGAATTGTGTGTTTCCCGCCACTGTCGCAGGCTGCAGCACTCTGCAATCCACCTGCTCGCGAACCGTTGCACCAGCTTCGGTCTGCAACACATAGGGAACCTCCGTGCCGCCGGAATAAATTCGCACGTCGCCCAGGTCCGGTCGCGCGTGTTCCCACATCGCTTGATCAACCACGAAGTATTGCTGCGCACCGCTCGGCGGCACCTCCACGCCGCGTTGAAACCTCAGCGAGACAGTCCCGGGAGAGGAAGGCTCCTGGGCGTACGCATCGTGCCACCAGAAGCCCAGCGTTAACATCGCGAAGGAAGCGGCGATCAGTACACGCTTCATACCTTTCGCGCTTCCTCCGTATGGGATAAGCTCAACCAGTCGCGTTGATACACAAACGAAACCGCCAGGAGCACACCGCCGAGCGCTACAAAGCTCACGATGCGATAGCCCTTGTCCAGCGCGGAAACATCGTACAAAAACACCTTCCCTACGGTGAACGCGATCAACACTAGCGCCTGCCAGCGGACAAATGCGCTCCGCTTCCAAAATCCCACCGCCATCAGCGACGCCCCGTACAGCAGCCAAATCGCCGAATACGTAAAATCTCTCAACACGCGCCATTGCAGATAACTAAACGCTTCGGCGTTTCTTGAAAGCGCCTGCGTGTGAGTTATCTGCCGGTCAAAAAAATCCGAAGCCTCCAGCGTCAGCGCCGTCAACGCCAGCAAGCTCAATGCGATCTTTGCCATCGACAAAAACGGCCGCACATTCTCTGAAGCGATCGGTTCACCGTACCGGATAATCGCAGCGAGCAGGGCAATCGCTAGCGCGTAGGTCATAAAGCGCTCGTTGAAAAACAGCCGTGGCGTGTGTTCCCATGAAAAGATGAGCAGCCGCAAAATCCCCAGCACCAGCGCGGCGATCCCGAGTCTTCCCAGGAGCCGCGCTCCCGTGCGCCCGGCAATCCACAGCAGCGCCCCGGATTCCACAATCCAGCCAACGGCAATCCAGTGGCCATCCAGCTTCAGCGGCACCGCAATCGTCAAGAACGTCACCGCAAGGGTGAGGTGTACCAAGCGAATCGTACCGGTGGTTTCCTCGGGATGCAGCCGCCGAAAGGCCTCCGCCAGCCCCAAGTAAACCGCCGCAATCGCCAGCGCGTACCACGTCAACGCGTCGCGCGGCGCGTCATACATCGCAAAAAGCGCGCCAAAATAAGCGCCGACATTCAGCACCGCAAGCACGCTGGCAACTGATAGTTGACGCCCCGCATCGTCCTCATCATTTTTGGCGAGCAACGGCCCTAGCGCAAAAGTCACGGCAAACAACGTCAGAAATGTGACCGTCTCCCCCCGATACGCCTCCCGGTAGTACGACATCGACCACGCCACCACCAGAATTTCCGTGCCCGCAAAACTTCCCCATGCCAGCTTGAGCCAGGGCTTCAAAATCACCAGTGCCAGCACGGCAATGTCCAGCAGCATCACGTACGTGAAAAGCTCGGCTTCGTGATTTTGCCCGGTCGATAGCAGCAACGGCGTCGCATATCCTCCCGCGAGCGCAAACCCCGCCAGCACCATCGCGTCCTGCGTCCACGCCAGAACGATCGCCGCAGCCGTGACCGCAACCATTGCGGCAAAGGCCACCTCCGCGGGAATCAACCGATACACCTGAAACGCTGCCCACAGCGACAAATACAACGCGCCGAGCCCCAGCGCTTTCAGCGAATAAGAAAATGGCGCGTGCCCCTTGGCGCGAAACCGTTCGCTCCACAAAATCAGCGCGATGCCTGAAAGCAGACCAATCCCCACGCGCCCGCTCGGACCAATCCAATTATTTTCAAACGCATACTTCAGAAAGTAAGAAATCCCCGTCAGCACCGCCACGATCCCGATGCGATTCAGCCAGTACTGGCCAATCTTCTGCTCCAGATCATCTTGGGGCTTCGACGGAAGACGATTAATTTGCGCTAGGGAAGAATGCGGGGCTGTTGGTGTCGGTCGGACTCGTGGCGGCGAGCCGAAAGGATCGCCAGTTGAAGCACCCGAGGAAGAGCCCTCGGGTGCTCCCGCTGAGGCTAGTGTTGGTGGAGCGGTCGGAGTGGGCCGGTCCGTCAGAGGAGGAAATTTCGCCTCGACCTCCGGCTTCGCCGCCGCCTCGCTCCTAGCGCTTCGGCCCGCGCGCGATTCCAATTCAGAGACTCGCGCCGAGACACCCGCCAACTGCGCACGCAGCAGTTCCAACTCGCGTGACAACTCTTCAGGGGGTTTATCCACCCGCGTAAGCTACTGTACAAGTAGTCCGAACGCAACCACGCGGCCCGCCAACGGCCCCCAAACACCCACTAACTAATCCGCGCAGCAACTACTCCGCGTTATCAATCTGCGCCCTCTGCAGCGTATCCGAATAATCGATATACAGCGTTTTCCACTCGGTAAAGAAATCAATCGCCGAAATCGCCGCCTCCCGATGACCATTCCCCGTCTGCTTTGTCCCGCCAAACGGCAAATGCGTCTCCGCGCCAATCGTCGGCGCGTTCACGTACACAATGCCCGTGTACAAATCGCGCATCGCCGCAAACGCCTGATTCACGTTGCGCGTATAAATCGACGCCGACAGCCCATAAGGCACGCCGTTCGATACCTCAATCGCCTCTTCAAAGCTGCCAATCGGAATCACCGAAACCACCGGCCCAAAAATTTCCTCTTGTGCCACGCGCATCTTCGCCGAGCAATCGCCAAACACCGTCGGCGCATGAAACCAGCCTTTCGCCAACGCCCCGCTCTCCAGCCGATTCCCTCCTGCCAACAACTTCGCGCCTTCGCCCTTCCCAATCTCCACGTAAGACATCACCGTCTTCAGCTGCTGCTCGTTGATGCACGGCCCCATCTCGACCGACGCATCCAACCCGTCGCCCACTTTCAACGCCTTCACCCGCTCCACAAAGCGCTTCACAAACTCCCCATACACGCTCTTATGCACCGCCACGCGGCTCGCCGCCGTGCACCGCTGTCCCGACGTCCCAAATCCTCCCCAAATCGCGCCATCAATCGCCAAATCCAGATTGGCGTCGTCCATTACGATGATGATGTTCTTCCCGCCCATTTCCAGGCTCACATGCTTGAAATCCGGCGCCCCCGCTTGCGCAATAATTCGTCCGACCGCCGTCGACCCCGTAAAACTCACCACCGGCACTTTTGTATGCTTCGAAAGCGGAGCGCCCGCTCCCGGCCCATCTCCGCTTACCAGATTCACCACGCCCTTCGGAATCCCCGCTTCCGTCAACACCTCTACCAGGTGATAGGACGACAGCGGCGTATCCTCGGCCGGCTTCAGCACCACGGTGTTCCCCGCCACCAGCGCCGGCATCATCTTCCACGACGGTATCGCCATCGGAAAATTCCACGGCGTAATCATTCCGCACACGCCGATCGACTGCCGCACGCTCATCGCGAACTTGTTGGG
>JBEKVU010000239.1:0-6757 GCA_049513775.1 Candidatus Acidiferrum sp. | reverse complement strand
ATCCCGCTGGATACGAGCTTTTGGGACGAGGCCATGGACATTTATGCGCCCATTGTGGCGCATGAATCTGCGGCGTATCACGGGCCGCGGACGGGAAATGATTTTTCACATTTTCATCCCGCAATTGCAGAGCGACTGAAATTGGGACTGTCGATCTCGAACGAAGAAATTGCGCAACTGGATCTGCGCTTGGCGGCCTTTTGCCAAAGCATGGAAGAACTCTTTTGCGAATGCGATTTCGTAATTGCGCCCTGCGCGCCGATTAGCCGGCTGCTTGCGGGGATGGACCACAGCGAATCGCGGAAAATGATCTTGCGCTATACCACGCCCATGAGTTTGGCGGGCCTGCCCGTGATAACGCTTCCGGCGCGCGGCGGAGCCGGGGTGCAGCTAATTGCCGCGCCGGGCGACGACGCAAGATTGTTGGCCTTCACCGCAGGCCTCGCTGGCGGAGGTCACGTCGTGCGTGGCCCCACGCCGGCGAGTTAGAGGAACCGACCGGCCGCAGACGGCGGCCGCAACCAAGACTACCGTTGCGAAAGGTTAGTCCTGGCCGATATCTTCGCGCCAGATGTGGGGATATTTCTTGATGTAGTCGGCGAGCAGGGAGATACATTCCTGGTTGTTCAGGTCGATTACATTCACGCCTAAATCGCGGAGCCAGGCGATGCCGCCTTGGAAATTCTGGCTTTCGCCTACGATGAGCGTCTCGAAACCGAATTGACGGACTAGACCGCTGCAGTACCAGCAGGGGGCCAGCGTGGTGACCATGATTTTGTCGCGATAGGTGCGCTGGCGGCCGGCTTTGCGGAAGGCGTCGGTTTCGCCGTGGGCGCTCGGGTCGTTGTGTTGCATGCGGCGGTTGTGGCCGGAGCCGAGAAGCTTGCCGGAGGCGTCGAAGATGGCGGCGCCGATGGGGATGCCGTTTTCAAGGAGGCCTTGGCGGGCTTCGGCGATGGCTACGGCGAGTAGTGCATGGTGATCGAGCGCGAGCGCATCCATTGGTGTTGGGCAAAATTCTAGCAGGCCGGGCTGACGTCTGGCACCTGGAAAAACCTGTCTACACGCACCGAAAGGCGAGCGCCGCCCTCGAAGCTCGGGGCGGGCAGAAGGCCGCCGCTACATTAGCTCTTAATGGTGCGCGTCGACTCGTCCCAATAAACGGGTTTTTTGCGAAAGTAGGATTCGTTGGCCATGTGGCAGGCAATGGCTGCGTGATTGCCGAACACCTCGTCTTCGATGACATGCTTGCGCGATTTGGTCGCTTGGAAAAAATTCCAGAGGTGCGGGCGCATGTCGTCCCAGTCCCAACCCTTATAGTAGCTGTCCGCGACGAACGGCTCTTTTCCGACGGCGGGATCGTGCTCCGCGTGCCACTGTTTGGTATAGGCCTCGCGCATCTGTCTCGGATAGCTATCCGTGTAGTAGCTGGGGCTGGTGTCGAGGCCGCGCTGAGGTGAAACGCGAATTTCGGTTTCGCCGGTGTCGAGAATACCTTTGGGGCCCATGAAACGCGCGAGTTCCGGAGTTTCCGTCCCGAGTCCGAGGCGAACATAAACGGGGACGCCGTGATAGTCAAAGAGCACCACGTGCAGGTCCGGCATGTTGCGGCCATCGGGCCAGCGGAAGATGCCGCCGAGAGCCTGCGCGCTGCGCGGGATTTCATTCCAGCCAAGCGTGTTTTGCATGCCGCTGATCAGGTGGACCATCAAATCGCCACCGACTCCGGTGCCGTACTCCCTCCAGCAGCGCCACCGAGCGAAATGCAAATTGTTGAAGGGCACTTTCGGTGCGTCATTAAGCCAAGTGTCCCAATCGAGATTTTCCGGCGAAAGATCGGGCGGCGGAGGGTATTCCCACGCGCCGGTGGGATTGTTGCGGCCGAGCGAGAGTTCAACCATGTCGACGTCGCCGATCACACCTTCCTGATACAGCTCGCGAGCTCGGGTGCCGAGCACGGAGCTGACGCGCTGCGAACCGATCTGCACGATGCGGTTGTTTTTTTGCGCGGCGGCGACCATGTCAAAACCTTCGTCCGCGCGGTGGGACATGGGCTTTTCGCAATAAATATCCTTGCCGGCGTTGCACGCGTCAACGACTACGCGTTTGTGCCAGAAATCCGGGACGGCCGCCACGATGCAGTCGATATCTTTGCGTTCCAGCAGTTCGTGGTAATGGCGGCTCACCGGCAGCGCGGGATTGTTGGTGATTTCGCGCGCGAGAAGATGGCGGCCATCGTACAGATCCGCCGCGCCCACGCATTCGACGCCGGGGAGCGTAATGGCGTCGGTCAGCAAGCCAGAGCCTTGCATGCCAATGCCGATGATGCCGAAGCGAATGCGATCGCTCGGAGCCACAGACTGAGGGGCGGTAGTGTAGGGATGGGGATCAAGCAGGATGGTGTGGTCAGCTTTCGCGCGCGATGCGGCCAGTAGGCTTCCGGCGGCTGCGGCGGTGGTTTGCAGGAACTGGCGGCGCGAGAAGTCGGTTTTCTTTTTCATGTGTGCTCTTTCTCTCCCGAAGACTTTGCTCCCACCGGTGGTTTGAGCCCGCTGGCCACGGCGGGCCGGCCTGGGGTCCGGCAACTACAAAAACTCCTGCAAGCCCTCCGCGACGCTACGGCTTTGGTGGCGGCGATGATTCCTTCTTCAGCGGAGCGATGGAAACTTCCTTGAAAAAGACGACGTCATTGTCGCTGTGATTTTGCAGGCCGATAAAACCAAAGTTCGGGCGCGGACCACGCTGCGGCTCAAAGTCAAATTTGCGCTCAGGCACGGCGTCACCGTCTTTGTACTCCATGATTTTCACGCCGTTGAGGACCACGACGGTGCGCGGGCCGTCAAGAGTGATGTCCATGGTGTTCCACTCCGGGCCAGGCTTCCAGGCTTTGGCGAGCGGCTTCGTCAGCGAATAAAGCATCCCGGTGGAATGATATTCATCTTCGTTGGAGGTTTCGGGGTGATTGTCGATTTGTACCTCAAAACCGTAGTGCACCGGCATCCACGGTTCGCGCGGCTCGAGGGGAATGCGGATAAAGACGCCGGAATTATCGTTTTCATCGCGCATGCGATAGACCACATGGATGTGGCAATTCCCTACTTTCCCGCCAGTCCAGTACAGCAGGCCCATGCCGCCGTGAGTGTGAATGAGCCCGTCGGATTCCACGGTCATTTCGCCCGGGCCGACGTGCTTCCAGCCGGTAAGATCTTTGCCATTGTAAAGTTGGCGCGGGTGATCCGGATCACCGGTGCAGGCGTTTTCGGATGCGGGGGAGGCAGAAGAAATCATTGCGAGGCAGGAAAGCAGGCCGAGGCTTACGATCCAGCGATGCATTTGCACGCACCTCCCGCGGAAGAATTGAATCGATTCAGTTCGGACGGATAGCCGCCCTTGCCGATGGGAGTTTCTCTCCGCGCAGGCTATGAAGCAACAACATTTTTCATCCAATGAAGAAAAAAAGAGAGTCCGGGCGCCAGCAGGATGCATGGCGAGCGCCCGGAGCGGTTGGTTTTGTGCACAGTGTGCGAGGCGTCTTAGAAAGTGGCGGCCAGTGCGCGCCTAGGCTCTCGCGGAGCGCGCTTTCTTCTGATTGTTAGTTGCCGCGCTGGCCCTATCCGCATCGGACTCTTCATCCGGTACGGAGTCTTCCACGGTGAAGGCGTCGACCATACCCACGAGTTTCTCATCGGTTTCCGTCTCTTCCTCCAGGGTTTGTTCCAGCAGATTTACCGCCTCATCTTGCCCGAGCAGCTCTCCGAATTTGATCACCGTGCTGTAGGCCGCCATTTCGTAGTGCTCGACGCGCCGCGCGGCGCCGATCAAAGCGGCATCCATCACCTCGCCTTCGAAGTCCCCTTCGATGGCTTCCGAACCTTCGGCGATCAAGCCTTCCATGGCCTTGCACTTCTTGCCGGAGGGCTTTTCACCGAGTGTCTGAAAGATTTGCTCGAGGCGTTGGGCGTGGCCTTTGGTTTGTTCGAGGTGTTCTTCAAAACCCGTGCGTAGCTCTTCCGAAGTTGCGGCCTTGGCCATTTTCGGAAGCGCTTTGATGAGCTGGGATTCGGCGTTGTACAGGTCCCTTAGTTCGTCGATGAAAAGTTCTTTCAGTGCTTGGGTTTCCATGAGTTCCTCCGAGATTGGATGCGTGCAACTTCTTGACAGTAGTGAGGCCGCCGAATCGCCGCTATCCACCGCAAACGGTAAGTTCTTGCGGCGAATGCTGTAGCGAGCCTTAGAGCGGGCGGCGAGCAATCCGGGACTAAATCGTCTGGCTTGAGCGACAGCGTCCTTGGCGGTGATCACGGAGGGCAAAAAGCATGAGGTACGTGTGGCCCGACAGATGCAATTTACGCGGGGGACGATTTTGGCGTTTGATCGCGGCTATACGGACTACGAATGGTTTATGAGCTTGACCGAGCAGGGAGTTTATTTCGTGACGCTTTTGAAGGAAAACGCCGACTATGACGTGGTGGAGAAGCGGGAAGTTCCACAGCGGCGCGGCGTAGTACGGGATGAAGTGGTCTTTTTCTATAAGCTGGCGCGGGCCAGCCAGGAAGCCTTCTTCCGGCGGATCGAGTTTTACGACGAGCAGCACGATCGCGTGCTGGTATTTCTAACCAACCACTTGGAGTTGGCGGCGGCTACCGTCGCGGCGATCTACAAGGAGCGCTGGCAGATCGAGGTATTTTTTCGGGCCTTGAAACAGTCACTACGGGTGAAAACGTTCGTGGGGGACTTCCGCCAATGCCTTGAAAACGCAGCTCTGGACGGCGCTGATCGCCATGCTGGCGGTGAAATACCTGCAACTGCGATCGACGTTCGGGTGGTCCCTTTCGAATTTGGTGGCCCTTCTGCGGCAGCAACTGTTTGTCTACCGCGATCTGTGGGCCTGGATCGACGATCCTTTCCAGCCTCCGCCCATACCGGCAGGGCGGCCAGAACAGTTGACCTTGCAGCTTGGCTAATGGGAGCCAAGATTTGGACAGCAGAAACCAGCGCAGCTTCCACGAGCAGTGCAATTGCGTTATTTCGCAGGAGGGAACTTAGACAGCACCGAGCACAAACCGCACTGGCAAATGGCCAACCTGCCCTCCGGGCAAGGAGCCAGAGGGTGAATTGTGCTGCGTTTTTGAGATTACCCAGCCGTGTTCTCAGTCAATTTGGCCAGCAATGAAATTTACTAACAAAATCTTTAGGTGGCGCACACCGTTTCCTAAGGCATCGAAAGGTAAGCTTGGCGAGATTCAACGAGGAGTATTTGTGCACGATCTAATGTTCGTGGCGGTTACCGTGGTGTTTTTCGCGGTGGCCATTCTTTATGTACGAGCGTGTGAGCGGCTGAAGTAGCGGGAGCGCTGGAATCATGGGCAATGTGTTGCTGATCGTGGTATGCGTGCTGCTGTTCGGATATTTGATGTTTGCGTTGTTGAAGCCGGAGAAGTTCTAACCATGAGTGCGAATGGGTGGTTTCAGATCGGACTGTTCGTCGCGGCGGTTTTTCTGGTGACCAAGCCGCTGGGCGTTTTCATGGTGCGCGTGTTTGAACGCGAGAAAACGTTCCTGGATTTCATTTTGCGGCCGGTCGAGAAGCTGATTTACCGGCTGGCCGGCGTCGACGAGCAACGAGAGATGCGCTGGACCGAATATGGCCTGGCCATGCTGGTGTTTAGCGGCGCCTCCATGCTGCTGCTGTACTTGATGGAGCGCGTGCAGTACTGGCTGCCATTCAATCCGCAGAAATTTGTAAACGTGGAAAGCTATCTGGCGTGGAACACCGCGGCTTCCTTCACGACGAACACCAACTGGCAGGCGTACGTGCCGGAAACGACCATGAGCTATCTCACGCAAATGGCCGGGCTCGCGTATCACAACTTCGCTTCAGCGGCGGTGGGCATTGCGCTGGCCATCGCACTGATTCGCGGCGTAGCGCGTCGGGAATCGGAGACGATCGGAAATTTCTGGGTGGATTTGACGCGCTGCTTTTTGTGGGTGCTGCTGCCGGCCTGTCTGGTAGTAGCCATGTTTTTCGTATCGCAAGGCGTGGTGCAGGATCTGAAACCCTATGCCGTGGCGCAACTTTTGGAACCGCAAACGATTACTGGTACCGGCGCCGATGGCAAACCAACGACCAAAACGATCACCCAACAGGTGATCGCCACTGGCCCGGTGGCTTCGCAGGAAGCCATCAAAATGTTTGGCACCAACGGCGGCGGCTTTTTCAACGCCAACAGCGCGCATCCTTTTGAGAATCCCACGCCGCTTTCTAACTTCCTGCAGCTGCTTTTGATTTTTGCGATCCCATCGGGATTGACCTACACGCTGGGGCGCATGACGCGCTCGCCGCGTCACGGCTGGGCGGTGTGGGCCGCCATGCTGGTGCTATTTTTTGTGGGCGTCAGCACAGCCTATTGGGCAGAAGCGCGCGGCAATCCTCTGCTGGCGGGAGTAAACCAACAGGCCAGCGCCACGCAGTCTGGCGGAAACATGGAAGGCAAAGACGTGCGCTTCGGAATTGCCAACTCCGCGCTCTTCGCCACAGTGACCACCGACGCGAGTTGCGGCGCGATCAATGGCTGGCATGACTCCTTCACACCGCTGGGCGGACTGGTTCCCCTGACGAATATTTTGCTGGGTGAGGTGGTTTTTGGCGGCGTCGGCTCCGGGCTATACGGAATGCTGGTGTTTGTGATCCTGGCCGTGTTTCTCGCAGGACTGATGGTCGGGAGAACGCCGGAATATTTAGGAAAGAAGATTGAAG
>JBEKVU010000238.1:0-7883 GCA_049513775.1 Candidatus Acidiferrum sp. | reverse complement strand
GGAGTGATGGCGGCTGCGCCACTACCTCGGCTGAAGGAACGGCCCGGCTGAAGGGCGGTCGCCAGGATAGGACAAGCCAGAAGCCGCGCCGCAGGCCGTACCACTGCAAAAGCGCATGCACCGTATATTTTGGTTCATGCTTGGGCGGGCCTTCGCGTTAAGTTCTTCCAGCGGGCGCTCGCCGGAGGGATGCAAATGCGCATCGGAGAAATTGCGCGGCAAACAAATGTCTCAATTCAAACCCGGCGCTTTTACGAGCGCAAAGGCCTTCTGCAGCCACCGGCGCGGAGCGCGTCGGGGTATCGCGCTTACAGCGCCGCGGACTTGCGGCGCGTGCAATTCATTAGGGAGTCGCAGCGCCTGGGCTTCCCACTCAAGTAAATCAAGGAACTATTGGACCTCCACCAACACTTTGCCAAGCCGCACCGGCCGGCCACGTCCCGCTGGCGACGCGCCGTGACGATCGCGCGGGAACGGCTGGTGCTTGTCGATGGCAAAATTCTGGCCGTGGCGGCGATGCGCGCGCAGTTAGCTGCGGCGCTGGGCGAAGGGGCGGAAAAACTGCAAGAAAGTTGCCCAGTGGCGCAATCGAAGCCGCTGGGCCACGCCCGAGGCCATTGCAAAAAATCTCCTTGACCCTATACCCGCTATAGGGTTGACCATAACCCATCCGCGGCCTGTTTCTGTTCGCGGCAAAGGGCGGGTGGACATGGACTTTACAAAAGCGTTGCAGACGGAATGGAGCGGCTGGCTCGTAGCAGTAATGACCGGCGTGCAAATTGCCCTTCCCTATTTGCTGCGCCGAGTCTGTGCCGTGAAATTGCCCTCTGGAGCCAGTTCGCCCGGCGACTCGCGCGGCGCAAATCCTGAAGCAGAAGAACCGCGTTCGCTGGGGATCACGATGCGCTGGCATTATTTGCTGGGTTTCGCGTTGCCCGCGGCGGCGCTATGGCACGGATGGATTCCCATGGCCTCCGGGCACATGCCGCGCACCAGCATGACTGGCCTGTGGCTCGCGACCTTCGCGCTCGGGCTGCTGTTTTTGCAATTGTTGATCGGCCTGGCCGTGCAACGTCTGTGCGATGGGGATGGCCTCGCCCGGCGGTCTCTGCATGCGCACTGCCACGGGCAGCGAGAGCCCTATCGCACATCGCGGGTGCGGAATTGCGGCAGGATCCATTCGCCAGCGGTTGCGGAAAGCTGCAAGCCAAGAACGAAGTCGCCGGTGGGGCGGGGTTCGCAGTACACCACACGAGCCCGAGAGCGGAGATTGCCGACCAACGAGCGTAAGTTGAGGCGACCGTTGAGAGGCCACGGCTTACCGGTGATCACCCTCGCTCCATGCAAACTGATATTTTCCGTGACGCCTTGCTGCGCGGGGTAGCGAATTTCCAAGCTGGCCAAGTCCACGGCGACCCGCAGGGCGGTACGATTCTCCAGGCGATTTGGCTCGTTAGGCATAGCTCACGCTGCGAATGCGAGACTTCGCAAGCTCAACTGCTGCGGGGCCAGGTGGATCGAGGGTTCCCTTATGTTACTACTCTCGGAGGGCGAAATTGGATTTTTTTATGGCTTTGTGGCTCGTGCTTAACCCGGTGGAGGCCTTGTGGTGTTCAAAGCACGCAGGTTTGCGCGCAAACCGTTAGATGCCTATAAGTTAGACGAATCGAAGGGCTTAGGAAACAGCTCTCGCATGGGGATGGTTTCGACTTTGCCTTGCAGGTTGGCCAGGGTAACGGGGACGTCGCCACAGAATTCCCAGATGAGCTGGCGGCAGGCGCCGCACGGGGGCGTAAGACGCTCCGTGTCCGTGACCACGGCAATGGCGTCGAAGTTCCGCTCCCCTTCGGATAGGGCTTTAAAAATGGCGATGCGTTCCGCGCACACCGTTAACCCGTAGGTGGCGTTCTCGATGTTACAGCCGCCGAAGGTGCGGCCGGAGGTGGAATGAAGGGCCGCGCCGACGCGGAAGTTGGAGTAGGGAGCGTGGGCGTTTTCGCGGGACTGCGTTGCGGCGGTAATCAGGGACTCGTGGTCGGTCATGTTTCTCCTCGGGATGTTCAACTAGGAACGACGCGGCGAGGTTTCTCGTGTCCCAGCAGAAGGCAGGTTCCTCGCCTGCGCTCGGAATAACAGTGAAGCGTTGACGCCTATGGCGATCATGACAGCTCGGCGGCGATCTTGGGGATTACGGCGCGCAATAGCGAGATGAATTGGCCTTTTACGCGTTCGGCGACTTCGAGGACTTCAGTGTGCACCAGCGGCTGGTCGATCACCCCAGCGGCGGCGTTGGTAACGCAGGAGATACCCAGCACGCGGATGCCGCTGTGGCGCGCAGCGATCACTTCGGGCACCGTGGACATTCCCACCAGGTCGGCGCCGATAGCGCGGAGGTAGCGAATTTCTGCGGGGGTCTCGTAACTTGGACCAGTCAACGCGGCGTAGACACCTTCCAGCATGGTGGTGCCCTTCTTGGCAGCTTCGGAGACGGCGATGACGCGGAATTTTTTGTCGTAGGCGGTGGTCAAGTCCGGGAAGCGGCCACCGAATCTTTCATCGTTCGGACCGGTTAAGGGATTTGCGCCCTGGAGATTGATGTGGTCGCTGATCAGGACCAGGCGGCCTTGCGTTAGTTCGCCCAGGATGCCGCCAGCGGCGTTGGTGAGGATTACGGCTTGGATGCCGAGGCGAGCGAAGACGCGTATGGGGAAGACCACCTCGTGGACGGAGTAGCCTTCGTAAAGGTGAACACGGCCTTGCATACCGATGACGGGCGTGTCGCCGACCTTGCCGATGACCAATTTCCCGGCATGACCGATGGCGGTGGAACGGGGGAAATGGGGAATCTCCGCGTACGGAATTTTTACGGAGGCGGCGAATTCGTCCGCGAAGGCCCCCAGGCCAGAGCCTAGGACCAGTGCAATTTTGGGGCGTAGTTTGGTTTTTGAGAGGATGAATTTGGCAGCTTGCTCGGCCTTTTGGAATTCGGCTTGGTTCACGGAAGGTTTCGTGGACTGGGATGGTTTGCGTTTAGCAGAGCGTGAAGAGGCGCGAGGCTTAGGTGGCACGAAGGCCTCCGCAGGTGGGGACGACATCCGCAGACGCTGGCCGGACTAAAGTCCGGCGCCTACACAAGCGAAGGTGCGAGCACAGTGTCACGAGAGGATGCCTACTATCGACGCGGACATTAGGTTGGCCATCGTTCCAGCCAGCATAGCGCGAATGCCGAAGCGCGCTAGTTGCTGGCGTTGCTCTGGGGCCAGAGCGCCGATGCCGCCGATTTGAATGCCGATGCTGCTGAAATTGGCGAAGCCGCAAAGGGCGAACGTGGCGATGGTGAAGCTGCGCGGATCAAGCGCGGTCTTCATGGTGCCGAGTTCGGCGAAGGCTACGAATTCGTTGAGCACCATGCGCGTGCCGAGCAGGTTGCCGATTTGCGCGGCGTCGTGCCAGGGAATCCCGATCAGCCAGGCGACTGGCGCGAACGCCCAACCGAGTACTTCCTGCAGATTGTACGGGAACCAACCTACGTGGATGTGAATCCAGCCCATGAGGGCGTTCAGAAGCGCCAGTAACGCAAGAAAAACGATCAGCATGGCGCCGACGTTCAGGGCCAGATGCAAACCGTCTACCGTACCGCGCGCGATGGCGCCAAGAACGTTTGCTTCCTTCTCGCTCGGCGGCATCTCGACGCGGCCCGCGGTCAGCGGGTGTTCGGTTTCGGGCACCAGCATCTTGGCCATGAGCAGCGTGCCCGGAGCGGTCATGATCACCGCGGTCAGCAGATTTTTGGCGTCCGCGCCGCCGACGCGAATGTAGCCCGCCATCATGCCCCCAGAAATGTGCGCCATGCCGCTGGTCATCACGGTCATGAGTTCGGACTTGGTGAGTTTTGGCAAAAATGGGCGGATGGTGAGCGGCGCTTCCGTCTGGCCCATGAAGATGCTGGCGGCAATGTTGAGCGATTCCGCACCGCTGGCACCCATGATTTTCGTCATGATCCACGCCGCGCCTTTAATGATGAGTTGCATGATGCCGAAGTGATAGAGCACGGCAAAAAAGGCGGCGATAAAAATAATCGTGGGCAGCACCTGAAACGCGAAGCTGAATCCGAGGTTGGAATCGGCTTTGCCGATTTCTCCGAACAGAAACGAAGAGCCAACGTAGGAGAAATCCAGGAGCTTTTTTGCGCCAGCCCCCAGTGTGGCGAACAGTTGCTGACCGGCGGGTACGCGCAACACGAAAAGGCCGAGAGCAAACTGCAGGCCGAGTCCCCAGGCGACGGTTTTCAGCTTGATGGCGCGGCGATCGGTGGAGAAGAGGTAAGCGCCCAAGAGAATTGCGGCGATTCCGAGCACTCCAACGTATCGTCCCATGTATTCTCCTAAGTCTCTTTGCCGGCGCAACTCGCAGAAGGCGGCCGGCTACGGTCCGCCTGCGTTATTCGACGGCTTTATCCGCCGATAATGCGGCGGATCAGCGGCGGCTTTTCCGTGGGCGACGCCACAATCTCATAACTTGCGGTAATTAACTCTCTCGCCTCCGACAGCTTGGTATCGGCATTGTAATGGATTGTGGCCAGCGGCCGGCCTTTTTCCACGCGGTCGCCGATGCCCACGTGAAATTCCAGCCCCACGGCGTGATCGATGAGATCTTCTTTCTTCTCGCGGCCGCCGCCAAGGATAGCCAAGGCGATGCCCAAATTTTCGCAGTTGGTAGCGCGAACGAACCCTGCGCTGGGGCTGGGCACATCAACATGGGCGCGTGGCTGCGGCAGCCGCTGCGGCTCTTCCACCACGCACGGGTCTCCGCCTTGCAATTCGATATTTTGGCGGAACTTCGCAGTAGCTTTGCCGCTCCTGATCATTTCTTTGGCCAATTCCCTACCACCCGCAACGTCTGCGGATTTTTCTCCCAGAAAAAACATCCAAGCGGAAAGCTCAATGCTCAAGTCACGCAAATCCGCTGGTCCGCCGCCCTTCAGCACATCAAGGCATTCGATAATTTCGTTGCTGTGTCCGGCCATGCGCCCGAGCGGCTGATTCATGTCCGTGATCAGCGCCACAACTTTTTTGCCCATGCCCTCGCCGGTCTGCACCATGACCTCGGCAAGTTGCACAGCTTCGGCTTCCTGTTTCATGAAAGCGCCGGACCCGGTCTTTACATCCAGCACGAGCGCGTCGATGCCCTCGGCCAGCTTCTTGCTCATGATGGAAGCGCAGATCAGGCCGATGCTCTCGACGGTCGAAGTAGCGTCGCGCAGGGCGTAGATTTTTTTGTCAGCCGGAGCGATTTCGGCGGTTTGGCCAATCAGTCCCATCCCGCAGGCGCCGAGCACATCGCGAAATTGCTGCAGCGTCAGCGCGGTGTTGAAACCGGGGATGGCCTCAAGTTTATCGAGCGTGCCGCCAGTGTGCCCCAGTCCGCGCCCGCTGATCATCGGGACGGTGAGTCCGCCAGCGGCAACGATCGGCGCCAGAATCAGCGAAGTTTTGTCGCCGACGCCGCCAGTCGAATGCTTATCCACTTTTTTGCCGGGAATCGAGGAATGATCGAGCACCTCGCCAGAGTGCAACATGGCTTCGGTGAGAAAGGTCAGTTCGTCGCGGTTGAGCCCGCGCAGCCATGCGGCCATCAGCCACGCAGCCACTTGATAATCGGGAATTTCGCCGCGCGTGTAGGAGGAGATCAGGAAATCAATCTCCGGCCGGGTATGCACACCGGAGTCGCGTTTTTTGCGGAGCAGGTCGACGGCACGCATTTTTTGGAAAACAGAGAAGCGGGAGCGTAGCACCCGTGAGGGTTTGCGTCAACGAGCCGCCGGGTCAAAGCGGCAAGACCACGCCGACTCACAGGTGTTACGAATCAGGTTGGTTAACTATAGCGGCTGCTCGACGTTGGGGGGCAGCGCGGTATGCTGCGCGGAGATGACGTGCCAGCCGCGCGGCGTGTTGACGTACACGTGCGTGACGCGCATTTGCGTATTAAATGGCCGCCCGCGGTATTCACCTTTAGAAGTCCACAGACAGGTGGCCACCGCCAAATCCTGATAGATGCGCACTTTCACGTCGTTGGCAATAAACACTTGATATTTCACGTTGCCGGATTGCACCAAAGCGATGAGTGCGGCGCGATCGACGGGCTGGCCGTGCGACAGCGTGCCCACGAAATCATCGCTGTATACCCGGTGAAAGAAGGTGGCGTTGTTCAATAAAAAGGCGCGCGCGGTTTCCCCCTCCATGTTGGCAACCTCCTCCATCTCCATTTCGGGGTTCGCCTTGTGGTTTAGGTTCCCCCATGGGTCGCCCCACGGATTCTGTGTCTGGGCGCAGACACACCAGGCCAGTAACAATACAACACCCAAAACCGCCGCAACTCGGGACATCGCGATACCGCTCCTTTTGCCAGAAACGCGGGGCCACCAGCGGCAAGGTAACTGGGACATCGCCCCTCATCCATAATGATACGAGCTACGCGAAGCACCGACAACGCTGCTTGTTCTTTTGAGCACCCACTGTGCACGGTTGAATAGAAACTGTTTCGACAACTGGCCGTTGGCGGGTGCTTACACCTCCTTCGCCAGACGCAAAGGATGTTTCGAGCCCCGGCATTCCCTAGCTATGTTGATGTTGCGAAGCCACGTTCAGCGTTCGTTGATCGGCAATTCTTCGCCAATCCAGCAGTAACTTCAGAACTGCAGGCGCAGGGCAATTTGCCCGGTACGGTTTCCGGCGTTTTCTGCCGTTTGCGGGGCGCTGACCACGCCGAAAGTTGATGGCACATCGATCTGCGTGGCAGGAGGCGCAAAGTTCGGGTGATTGAGCGCGTTGGTAAAGCTGGATTCAAAGCGCAGACTCATTCTCTCGGTAACCCGAAAGACTTTCGCCAGACCGAGGTTGACCGTAGCCGTGCCTGGCCCCTCGAGAATGCCAACTCCGGCGTTGCCGAAACGCCCGGCACCGGCAGGCGTCGGCGCAAATGCCGATAGATTGAAGTAGCGCGCGTTCGACTGGCCCTGATAGAAATTCGTCGATACTGCGTCGGGACGCAGGAACGCGCCGCGATTGGCCACATCGGTGTTGGACTGGTCGGCGGAAGTGCTGATACTTGGCGTGAGCCACGGGCCGGTTTCGATCAAGGTCAGAGTATTAATCTCCCACCCGCCCAGTACGGCGTTCTTCCAGCCGCCGGTATTCAGAAACGCGCGGCCTTGCCCGAACGGCAACTGGTAAATACCAGTAAGCAAAAAACGATGCCGCCGGTCTCCTTCGACGTTGCCGTAGTCATCGTGGACGTCGAAGCGGTTGGCGATCGGCACACCGTAATTCACTTCACCTGCGAAAGCCGCGGGGACGTCGCCTTGATTGTCGGCGAGGTTTTTGGCCAGCGTGTAGTTGGCGTCGAAATACAAGCCATGGGCCATCTTGTGGCTCTCCTCGACCTCCAGCGCATTGTAGTTGGCTTCGCCCGCGTTGAAGGTGCTATAAAGCTCAAACCAGTTGTGATACGGCGCACGCGGATCGACATATGGACTTGCCGCCGTCGTCTGGTAGGGCGTGGTGCTGGCGGGAATCTGATTCAAGTCCTCGGTGATGTTCAGGCGGTAACTGTGCATGCCCACGTAGCTCACACGCAGGCTGTCATTGGCTCCGAGTTGGCGCTCCACGGTGAGGTTCCACTGATTTGCTTGCGGGTCGCGGTAATTAGGATCGACCCCCTGATCGAGGCTGCCACCGCCAAATTGCACGCCGACGGTAGGCGGCTCGGTGTTCGGGAACTGGATCAACGGCGTGCCACCCGCCGTCTCGGTATTGCTATACGTGTGCAGCGCCGATGTCGGGTTACCGCTGTTGTTGAACGACAGGGGGCCAAGATTGGTGATG
>JBEKVU010000237.1:0-6783 GCA_049513775.1 Candidatus Acidiferrum sp. | reverse complement strand
GCCGAAGGCCAGGTGGACGCCGGGGAATTTTTCATCTTGCAGCAGGATGCCGATCATTTCGCTTAGACCGAGATTGGTGCCGAAGGCTAGTTCGCCGACGCGGTCGCTGTTTTCGTCGGTGTGGCAATATTCCCAAAATTCGGCTTCGAGATCTTTGCGGGCGCATTCGGCTTTTACGAGGCGGGCGCCCTTTATGGTGAGGACGAGCGGCGTCGATTGCAGATCGCCGTACTTGCCGTTGAAGTGATCGCCGGCGGTGGCATCGCAGACGAAAGTGCCGTCTACCGTGGCGGGCGTCGTGAAAACTTCGCCGGCAGGGAGATTGGACCAGTAGCGCGGGCTGATCAGGCCGCTGGTTTTTACCCAATCGAGGCCGCGATCGAAATGGGCGGCGATGTTGGTGCCGGCTTCGGTTTTTACGGTGAGCGTTTCGGCGCGCAACATTCTTTCGCGGAGCTTGTCGCTGAGCTTATCTACCTTTAGATAATCGGCGCGCATGCCTTGCTGCATGATTTCGGGCGTGACGCCGACCATATGGGCGTAGCGGATTTGGCGGCGTTCGACGACCTTCACGATGGCCATGCGTGCGCCGAGTTCGCCGGGCTGCGGGGTCATGCACAGAATGCCGACGTCGGCCGATTCAAGGGCGGCCAGGATTTTTGCCGGGGCTTCGCGGATGGGGCGCGGGCTGAAGTCTTCAAGGAGGAAGCCTTCGGCTTTGGCGTGACGCTCTTCAAGCGCGGCTTGCAGGCTGGCGGCTACGGGTTTGCTGATGGCGTCGGCGATCAGGGCGACCTTTTCGCCCGGGCGGACGGCTAAGCAGGTTTCGATGGCGTTCTTGGCGCCGGGCATCAGCTCGGCGGGGGCTGGACCAAATTTCATCCAAATAGTTTACCGGGAATCTGGGGAATTTTGTAGAGGTGCCATTCTGGTTAGCGCGAAATGCGTTATTCCAGTACCGAGTTAGTGGCCAGTGGCGGGAGGCGAGAGCGAGTCGCGAAGTCGGTTGAAGCTATGGATGCGGCGACAAGAGATCGGCATGCGGCAGGGATATAACCGCAGGGAGTAAAGAGCTATCTATCTAGAGGAGTTCAAAGGGAGTCTTTCGTTATGGCGCAGACGGTGTTGGTTACGGGGGGATCGGGATTTATTGGGGCGCATTGCATTTTGCGGTTGGTGGAAGCGGGGTATGCGGTGCGGACTACGGTGCGCAATCTCGGGCGCGAGGGGGAGGTGCGCGCGATGTTGAAGGCGGGCGGGGCGGAGCCGGGAGGGCAATTGTCGTTTGTGGCGGCGGATCTTGAGAAGGATGCGGGATGGGCGGATGCGGTGGCCGGTTGCGACTATGTGTTGCATGTGGCGTCGCCATTGCCGCCTGGCGTGCCAAAGCACGAGGACGAACTGATTGTGCCGGCGCGCGAGGGGACGCTGCGGGTGCTGCGGGCGGCGCGCGGGGCTGGGGTAAAACGCGTGGTGGTGACTTCGTCGTTTGCGGCGATTGGGTATGGTCGGCCGGAGCAGCAGCGGCCGTTTAACGAGACCGATTGGACGGACCCGAATGGCGCGGGGGTTACGGCGTATGCGAAGTCGAAGACCCTGGCGGAGCGGGCGGCTTGGGATTTCATTGCCGGGGAGGGCGGCGGGTTGGAGCTTTCGGTGGTGAATCCGGTGGGAGTATTTGGGCCGGTGCTCGGGGCGGACTATTCGACGTCGATCTTGATCGTACAGCGGATGATGGCTGGGGCCATGCCGGGGTGCCCGAAGATCTATTTTGGCGCGGTGGACGTGAGGGATACGGCGGATTTGCACGTGATGGCGATGACCAATCCGGCGGCTAAGGGGGAACGGTTTCTGGCCGTGTCGGGAGATTTCATGTCGTTGATGGAGATCGCTCAACTGCTGCGGGCGCGTATGGGTGCGGCGGCCAAACGCGTGCCGACACGTGAGTTGCCGAATTCGTTGCTGCGGATCGTGGCGATGTGGCGGCCGGAGGCGAAGCTGCTCTTGCCGGAGTTAGGGAAGAGGAAGAACGGGACGAATGAGAAGGCGCGAAGGTTGTTGGGGTGGGCGCCGAGGTCAAAGGAAGAAGCGATTATAGGGACGGCAGAGAGTTTGGTGCGGTTGGGTTTGCTGAAGAGTGGGGTGAAGAAGGCGGCTTGAACACGGAAAAACCACGGAAAGCTTAACCGAGAGACCCAGAGGACGAGAGAGGAATCCAGAGACACGGCGAAGAAACGGAGCCGGGCCTGAAAAGCCCGGCCGCTACAAAAACCGCTACAAATTAGCGAAGACGCAGAATACGTGCTCCTTTTTAATTTTGGTGGGTGGTCGAGTTGGGTGGAAGCTGAGTGGCTAGCCAGGTATTGACGCGAGACTCGAGGACGTCCAGGGGGAGGTTGCCGCCGCTCAGGACTTCGTCGTGGAAGGTGCGGATGTCAAAGTGCGTGCCTAGTTGCTGGCGCGCGCTCTCGCGGAGTTCACGGAATTTTAGCTGGCCGATTTTATAGCCGAGGGATTGCGCGGGCCAGGCGATGTAGCGATCGATTTCGGCCTGGATGGTAGGCTCGTCGGCGGCGCCGCTGGCGCGGAAATAGGCTACGGCTTGATCGCGGGTCCAACCCTCGGAATGAATGCCGGGATCGATCACCAAACGAACGGCCCGCAATAACTCCCTTGAAAGACGACCAAAATCAGACGCGGGATCCTGAAAGAAGCCGATTTCTTTGCCAAGGGCTTCGGCGTAGACGGCCCAGCCTTCGGCGAACGCGTTGTTGATGAGATGAAGGCGGAATTCGGGAAGTCCGGTGAGTTGCTGCTGGATGGAGATTTGCATGTGATGGCCGGGAACGCCCTCGTGATACGCCACGGTTTCATCGTCGATCATGATGCGATGGGCGAAATTAGAAGTGGCCACGACGACGCGGCCGGGGCGCGAACCATCGGGCGTGCCAGGAACGTAATGCGTGGCGTTGCCGGGCTGCGAAGGAGGAACGGCTTCGACGGTGACCGGAGTTTTGGGGAGGACGCCGAAAAGTTCGGGCAAGCGGGGCTGCATTTGCGCGATGTAATAGGAGAAATCGTTGACGAGCTGATCGGCGGATTGCGGGATGTATTTGGGGCTGGCGGCGAGCGCGGCGCGATAGCTCTGCAGATCGGGATAGCCGGCCTTGTGGGCGAGATCGTTCATCTGCTGGGTGATGCGGGCGACTTCTTTGAGGCCGAGCGCGCGGATTTCGGCCGGGGACATGCTCGTGGTGGTTTGTTTGCGGATGGCGTTTTGGTAGCGGCGGGCGCCGTCGGGGAGGCTGCTTAGCGCGAGCGAGGTGCGTCCGTGCGGGGCGTATTCCTTGGCCACAAATTCGGCGAAACGGCGATACGCGGGCAAGACTTCCTCGTTGACGGCGGCGGTGATTGCCGCGGTCAGTCGCTTTTGGTCCGCGTCCGGGATGGCGCTGGGGAATTTCTTTGTAGGCTCGAGAAACGGATTTTCTGCGATGGTGCCGGCGCATTGCGCGGGAACTTGTTCAAGGAGGAAACGAACGGGCATTAAACCATCTTTCATGCCTTGACGAAGGACTTCGATGGTTTCCTCGAAAGCGCGGGGGATTTGATGGAGGCGGGCGAGGTAATCGTCGTAATGCTGGACGGTGTCGAGCGGGACCGAGTTGGGCAGGTCGGCGAGATCGTTGTGGACGCCTTCCATTTGCGAGAGGGGCATTTCGTAGGTTTTGAGTTCGAAGTCGGCGATGCGCTGGGTGAGGACGTGGAGGAGGAGATCGTGGGAGATACGGTCTTGTTCAGGGAACCCGTCGGTCGGGATGGCTTCCAGCTTGGCCAGGAAATCGCGATCGGTCGAGTTGTCTTCGGCGCTTGCAGCCAGGGAGAGGTGATCGAGCTGGGCGTTGTAGCGGTAGTCACCGTAGGCGGTGGCGGTTTCGGGGGAGGATTTCATGTCGGCGGCGAACTGTTGCTTGAAGAGGAGATTCTGGGCGGAGAGGCGGTCTTGGATTGAGTTGAGGGAGAGGGATGGCAGGGAGTCTAGTGGCGGCGGGGAAGGCAGGAGATGGAGGGCGTAGGCATCGGGCAAGCTTGTGGTGCCGTGGGCGACGGGGATTACTACGAGAGCTATGAATGCACCGGCCATGGTTCGCATTGAGATCCTTTCGGCGCTCGCTCGGGGCTGCAAAACTAAAAGATGCTCAATTCGTTGGCCCGGGCAAGCTCGGGCGCAGCATGCTGCGCCCTTAGAAATACGCAAATACCAGGGCGAGAGTAACGCTAAGAGGGTCGCGTTAGAAGGGGAATTAGGTTGAAAGATTAGTTGCCGAGGTCGTAGGCGGTGGTTAGGGTGGTGATGCGTTGCTGGGTGGTTTCGTTCATGCATTGGGCCCAGATGGTGGGTTGGATGCTGCCGCCTTCGTACTGGAATTTTATGGAGTCGCAATTGGCGTCGCGGTAGGTGAGCCAGGCGCGCTGGGCGGCGAGGAGCTTGTCCATGGCGGTTTGGTCGTAGGTAACGGCGGATTGATCGTTCTTTTGCAGGGAGGTGGAGAGATTTTTTTTCATGGCGTTGACGATGTGGTTGTAAGCGATGTTGAGCTGGGCGTCGGAGGATTCAAAGAGTTTGCCGAAGCATTCGTTGGTGGCGAGTTGGGTTTTGGCGTCGGCGCAGGGTTGCGGGGCGGCGGCGGGAGTTTGTTGTGATGGAGGCGGGGGATCTTGGTGGGGAGTCGGAACGCGCGCCAGATAGAATAAGAGCAGGAATAACGTGGTTAGCATTTGGCCTCCGCGCGCGGCGTGCAGAAAATTCAGGTCTGTAGGCGCACCGTAATATAGCTCGGTTTAGATGCTCGGGCGAGATGGGGCGCAGCATGCTGCGCCCCCCACAAAGGATTGCCGCCGCGTTCTGACGCGGGGATAAGCGCCTTCAGGCGGCTGATAGAAAAAGCGCCGGGACACTCTAAAGCCCGGCCGCTACAAAAACCCGAGCTACAAACTGCGGACGGGCGGGCGTTATTTGTTTGCTGTTGCGCGCATACCCTGCCCGTCCGACAATGGCACCCAAACGCGCCATGCCATCGATAAACATGCGGTGCAGAGTTCCGCAACTTGACGGGGTACGCGGCATCGCCATCCTGCTTGTCATGCTGGTGAATACCAGCGAAAAATATCCGGTGCTTCATTTACAGCGCTTGGTGGCGGACGGCTGGATGGGCGTCGATCTGTTCTTCGCGTTATCGGGATTTCTGATCACGGGGATCCTTCTCGAGGGCAGGGAATCCCCGCACTATTTCAAGAATTTCTATGCGCGGCGCGCTCTGCGAATCTTGCCGCTTTACTATGCGGTGCTAATTTTCATGTTCGTGGTCGTTCCGCTGTTACGGCCGGGAGACGCTCACGCGATATTTCAAAGAGGATCGCCTTGGTGGTCCTTCCCGTTGTTTCTGCAAAATTTTCTTGTCGCCCAGTCGACCCTGGCGGTCGGGCCGCTGGGGGCGTCGTGGTCTCTGGCCATTGAAGAGCAGTTCTATCTCGTGTGGCCTTTGGTGGTGCGTAATAGCTCTTTAAAATTATTGCGCTTCATCGCTACGCTGCTGATCCTTTTGTCTCCCCCGCTGACCTGGTACCTGTCATCCCAGCATGTCTATACCTATTCGAGCGTATTCTGCCGCCAGGTGGGACTCATGGCTGGCGCGCTGCTCGCGATTCTCATGCATTCCAGCGACTTCGCACCGGCGCAATATATAAGGAGCGCCTGGGTCGCGTTCGCGCTTACTTTGACGCTCACTTTTGTCAGCGAGGCGCTCGGAACGCGCTGGCTGACATTTACGTTGGTGGCGCTAGCGGGCGCGTCGTTTATTTTTCTGGCGCTCGGTAGCGGGCAAAGATGGCTGCAGGCGATTTTGCGAAACCGTTTGCTCAGGTACACCGGAACGATCAGCTATGGGCTCTATTTACTGCACAAAATTCCTGCAGATTTCGCTCAAGCAGCGCACCTCGACCGCCACCCCGCATTGATTCTGCCCTTCGTCTTTCTGGCATCCTACGCGCTGGCGGCGATCTCGTCGAAGCTCCTTGAGAAACCATTCCTCAGCCTGAAACGCTGTTTCCCTGTGACCGCACCTGCGGAGCGGCAATGAGCAGTGCGTTGAAGGAGTAGGGCATTGGCCCGTTTGATGTGAACTTCGCGCGAAATCTAGACTCTGTCATCATGCAGAACAAGCGGGTCCGTGAAAGGAAATTATGACCAGGGAACTAGAAGGCAAAGTTGCGCTCGTCACCGGCGGAACCTCGGGCATCGGCCGCGATACCGCAGTGCTTTTCGCCAAGTCCGGCGCCAAGGTTGCGGTAGCCGGTCGGCGCGAGGCGGAAGGAAAAGAGACGGTCGAATTGGTGCGGGCGGCGGGCGGCGATGGCTTGTTCGTGCAAGCCGACGTGTCGAAAGCTTCTGACGTCGAAACGCTCGTCAAGAAAACCGTCGAGAAATTTGGCCGCTTGGATGTGGCCTTCAATAACGCCGGCGTCGAGGGAGTTTTGGCGCCGATTATCCGGCAATCGGAGGAAGATTGGGATCGCACCATCGACATCAATCTTAAGGGCGTGTGGCTTTGCCTCAAGTACGAGATTCGCCAGATGCTCAAGCAAGGCGGTGGTGGCGCGATCGTGAACATGGCATCCATCATCGGACTGGTCGGCTCGGCTGGCGCCGCCGCGTATAGCGCCAGTAAACACGGGGTAATTGGACTGACCAAGACCGCCGCATTAGAGAACGCCAAAAGCGGT
>JBEKVU010000236.1:0-6792 GCA_049513775.1 Candidatus Acidiferrum sp. | reverse complement strand
CACCCAGAATCAACCCGCACCCGCGGATCAGTCTCCGCCCGCTGCGCAGACGGAAACCCCGCAACAAGCCGAAGCCTCCGGCAACCTGGTGCAGACCAGCGCGGGCAGCGGCGATCAGCAATCTCCAAATTATTCGGACCAAAATTATTCTGACAACGACAGCGACGCCGATTCCCAGGATTCCACCTACGGCCAACCCACGCTCGAAGCGCAGCAACCCCCGCCCGAGTTGCCGGAATACCAACAGCCGCCAATTCCCGGCGACGGTTACATCTGGACGCCCGGGTACTGGAGCTACGCCCCGCAAGGCTACTACTGGGTTCCCGGCGCATGGGCTCAGCCACCTGAGGTCGGCTTCCTGTGGACGCCCGGCTATTGGGGATTCGTCGGCGGCCGGTACCGCTATCACTACGGCTTCTGGGGCCAACACATCGGCTACTACGGCGGCATCAACTACGGCTTCGGCTACGTCGGCGTGGGTTATCAAGGCGGCTACTGGGCCGGCAATCGCTTCACCTACAATCGCGCCGTGAACAACATCACGGTGACCGACGTGCACGTCTACAACCGCACTATCGACAACACCACCGTCAACCGCGTCAGCTACAACGGCCCCGGTGGCGTCACCCGCCGCGCGCTCCCCGCGGAAATTGCCGCCACACGCGAACAACGCATTCCTCCGATGAAAACACAAATCGAGTTGCGCACCCAAGCCGCGCAAAACAAACAGCAATTCGCCGCCGTAAATCACGGCCGCCCGTCAACGTTTGTTGCCGCCAAGCCCATCGCAAAAAGCGAACCCATCGCCAAGGTGATTCCCGCACGCGAACCGGCCCGTCCGGCGGAAAATCGTCCGGCGGAAACGCGCGAACAGCCGAATCGTCCCGCAGCGACACCGGAACGCCAGCCGGCCCGCGCACCCGAGAACCGCATGGCGCCAGCCCCCGCTGACCGCCGCGCGCAACCCTCCGAGCCCGCAGCTCGCCAACCACAAGAATCCCGCAAGCCAGCCCCGCGCCCCGAAGAAAAGCCGGCACCAAGGCCTCAATCGAAACCAGCACCCAAACCGGAAGAACGACGCCCCGCTCCTGCGCCAGAAAAAAAGCCCGCGCCACGACCTGAGCCAAACGAAAAGCCGAGACCGCAGAGCCATCGATGATCCAACGGCGCGCTCGGACTTTCTTGCGCTGAACGACCACTTCTGATCGCAATGGGCCTGGCACCACCATCGTCGAGCATTCACGCTCTCCTAGGTCCGCTTTATGCTGCCGAGTTGGCCAAGCGAAAAACCCTCGCCCGACTAACTACGAAGTTTTTCGTTGACACTACGAATCTCTTCGTAGTAGCCTCTCGCCCATGCCACACGCCACACAAAGACCCACCGCCTCCGAACTCGAAATCCTACAAGTCCTCTGGACCCGCGGGCCCTCCACAGTTCGCGAAGTCCACGAAGTGCTCAACGAAAAAAGAGCTATCGGCTACACCAGCGTCCTAAAGCTCATGCAAATCATGACCGAAAAGGGCAGCGTGCGCCGAAACGAAGCGCAGCGTGCCCACGTTTATGAGGTATGCCAGCCGGCCGAGAAAACCAAGCGTGGACTGGCCGCCGACGTTCTAGAGCGCGTCTTTGCGGGCTCGGCGAGCGAACTCATGATGCACGCGCTGGCAGGTCATCGCGCTACAAAAGAAGAAATTGCGGAATTGCGGCGCTTGCTCGGCGAGTATGAAAGGAAACAGTCATGACCAGCTTGCAGCCGTGGCTCACTCGCGATGTAACCCATGCGGTGGCGCTGGCCATCCTGCATTTTCTTTGGCAGGGCGTGGCCTTAGCGGCGCTGGCCTCCGCGGCGATGGCTCTCTGCCGTGACGCGGCGAAACGCTACGCCATCGCCGTCGCCGTTATGGTCCTGATGGTCGCCGCTCCCGCGCTTACATTCATCGTTCTGCAGCAACAAGCGGCTGAGCACTCGCCGGTCAATGCCATCGCGGAAATTCCATCCCTTCAACTCCCGGCACTCGCCGCGCATGGCGCAGCTATCGCGAACGCTCACTTTCCATCGCGCCAGCAAAGCCCGACTCCATCCGACGCTCTTCTCTGGCTCGTGCAAGCGTGGCTTACCGGAGTCGTGCTCCTCAGCCTGCGCCCCGCAGCCGGCTTTGTCGCGATTGAACGTTTGCGCCGTCATCAGGCGACGCCCGTCGCCGGATTCTTGCAAGCGCGCTGCCTGGCGCTGCAACAGCATCTCGGTCTGCGCCGCCTGATCCAATTTTGCGAATGCCCGCACCTTGAAACTCCCGCCGCCCTAGGCTGGTTCCGTCCCCTGATTCTCTTGCCGGTCTCGGCCATCAGCGGCCTCTCCGTGGCCCAACTCGACGCGGTGATCGCGCACGAGCTGGCCCACATCAAGCGCCTCGACGCCTTCGTCAATCTTTTCCAGATCGCCGCCGAAACGCTGCTCTTTTATCACCCCGCCGTCTGGTGGCTCAGCAAACGCATCCGCGAAGAGCGCGAAAATTGTTGCGACGACGTCGCCGTCGCGGTCTGCGGAAACGCCGCCGAGTACGCGCACGCTCTCGCCAGCATGGCCGAATGGCAAGCCGCGCCCAATCTGGCTCTTGCCGCAAACGCCCGCCCGCTTACCGCGCGTGTTGCGCGCATCCTGGGCCTGGCGAAATTTCCCGCCGGAGTTCGCGGCGCGAGCCTCGCCGCCAACGTCGTGTGTTTGTGCGCTTCCCTACTGGCTGGCCACGCGTTGTTTGGCAACCCGCAAGCTCCTAGCGCGTCTCCCGCTTCCGCGATTGTTCCGGACGGCACCTACTCGTTCCACGGTCATCTCCCCACACTGGCCCAGGATTCCAGCGACGCCGTGATTCTTGTCACCCTACCGCGCCCCAGGACCCCGCACAATTTGGTCACCGGTGAACCATCGGCGCCAGTATCCGACAACGTCGCACCCGAGTCCTCCATCGAAATTACTTCCGATCAAGACGCTTCCACCCAAGAGAAACCTCCTGCCACGGATAATTCCACTCCGCCCGCAAAATCTTCCTACATCGATAGCCTCAAAGCGGCTGGCCTTGCCAACCTTTCCGCCGACGACGTAATCGCTCTCAAAATCCAAGGTGTCTCTCCCGAATATGTCCGCGCGATGATCGCTCTTGAACTTCACGCCGACGCAGCTGAGCTAGTCGGCCTGAAAATTCAAGGCATTACGCCGGACTACGTGAAAGCTCTGCGCGACTCGGGCCTAAAGGTCGAAGCCGACTCCGTCTTGGCCATGAAGATTCAAGGGGTCACTCCGGAATACGCGAAGGCTCTGCGCGACCTTGGTCTCAACGTCACCGATGAAGACCTCGTCGCCATGAAAATCCAGGGCATCACGCCCGACTTTATGAGAGGCCTCCTCGCCCAAGGCCTCAAGGTGGATGCCGACGAAGCCGTGGCCATGAAGATTCAATCCATCACCCCCGAATACATCAAGGGACTCCGCGAGCTCGGCTTGAAAGTTGATGTCGACGACGTCATCGCCATGAAAATTCAAGGCGTCTCTCCAAACTACGTTCACGACCTGCAAGCCCTCGGGTTGCAGCTCGACGATGACAACGTCGTGGCCATGAAAATCCAGGGCCTCACCCCGCAATACGTCAAGGGTATGCTGGCCACCGGCCTCAAGCTCGACGCCGACGACTTGATAAGCGCCAAAATACAAGGCATTACTCCCGGGTTCGTCGAAAGTGTCCGTAAGCACGGCTTCAAAGATCTGGATCTGGACAAATTAATGCAGCTGAAAAACACCGGAGTATTCGATCAGTAGTTTTAGGCACGCCGCTCGCACCTTTTTGCAAGGAAGGGAGATTTCGCCATGCATCGTCGGGACGCTCTACTCTGCTATTTCGTGGTCGCCGCCTTGTTACTCGGCGCGCTCATCGCCAAAGCCGCGGATTCACTTTCCGGCAGTTGGACCATTCAGCACTCCGACGACGCCGGCAAAGTAGAATTCGCGCTCATCAAGCACGATCGCCACGGCAGCTCGTCTCACGATTCCGACGGTTGGCCGCTCAGCAGCTTTGTCGGCCTGGACCTCTCGCAGCCCGGCAAGCGCGACGTCCAGTTCACCATCACCCGCGACGCCGGCCGCTTCGCATGCGAAGGCTACATCAAGGACGGCGAGGGCGCGGGCATCTTTCACTTCTTCGCCGAACCGAAATACGCCGCGGAGATGAAAGCCATGGGCTTCGAGATTCCGGACTCAGACAAGCAATTCACCTTGGCGGTGATGGACGTCACCACCGCCTTCGCCAAACAAATGCAATCGGAAAATCTCTCCGGCCTGGACACCGACAAACTAATCGCCTTTCGCATTTTCAACGTCAACGCCGACTTCATCGACGATCTGCGCAAAGCGGGCCTGCCCATCTCTGACAGCGACAAGCTCGTCGCCTTTCGCATTCACGGCGTCACTCCGGACTTGGTCCGCTTTCTGCATCAAGCCGGATACCAACCGGACGCCGACACCCTCGTCGCCATGCGCATTCACGGCGCCACGCCGGAGTGGATCCGGCAATTACAGAAAGACGGCTACGCCAAGGTAGAGCTGCAACAGTTGATCGCCTTTCGCATCCATGGTGTTTCTCCGGATTTCATCGAGCACTTGCAAGCGCTCGGCTATCAGCATCCCGAGCCAGATCAACTCGTAGCCATGCGCATCCATGGCGTAACTCCTGATTTCATCTCCGCCCTGCGCACGCGCGGCATGCAAAATCTCACCATCGATCAGTTGGTCAATCTCCGCATCCACGGCATCGACTGATTCGCTTGCGCCCGTGCATCACAATCTGCCGCCCGGGCGAAACTGGGAAGTTCACGGCGCTTTCTCGACCGCCCCATTCTTCAGCGCCCAGGCCACAAATCCCTCCGGCGCGTTCTTCACGCCAGAAATATTTGCGCCCTTCACGCTGGCAATATCCTTCCATTGCACGTCGCGCAAATCCGCTTCGCGCAAGTCTGCATTGGAAAGATCCGCACGCGACAAATCCGCCCCGCTGAAACTTGCGCTGGAAAAATCTCCATCCGAAGCATCTGCATCCCGCAAAACGGCCCGGACAAAATTCCCATTCCGGAAATTCCCCGACTGCATCTCCGCAAAGCTAAAATCCGCCTCCGCAAACTCCCCGTCCCGCGCATCCACCGTGCTGAAATTCGCCCGCAGTAAATTCGCTTTGTGCAATTTCAAGCCGCGCAAAAACGCTCCAGACACATCGACGCCCACCAGCGGCACGTGATCGTGATTCAACTCCTGCAGCGCCTCGATGCGTCCGCCGCTCCCGCCCTTTCCCTGCGCCGTGTTCATCACCTGCCACATCTGCAGGTGTCTCTGCCGCGCTCGTTCCCCCGACTCCGCAAAATAAAAAATCACCGCCACCAGCACCCCAAGCCTGCTCAAATAATCCAATGCCTCCAAGAACGCCCAATTGCCCAAAAAATGCGCGATCCACTCCCAACCCCACTCGACCGCCAAAAACGGCACGGTCCAGCCATGTCGCGCCTGCTTCCGGTACCCCCCCCACTCCATCGGCCGTTCCCGCGGCCCTCGATATCCCATAGTCCCTTTCCAATCCCTCGCGCGGCCCCGCCGCCCAATCATGTCCAGGCTGCCCTTCTCGGTGCTCTCGGCGTTCTCTGCGTTAAAGCTCGCCCTCGGGTCGGGTCCCGGCGGCTTCGCCACAACTTCGCCTTACGCCACCGCCGCCGTCTCCAGCTTCCGCGCTTCTTGCCACAGCGCCAGGTACGGCTTCAACTCCGCCATCATTTTTGCGAACTGTGCCAAATCCAGCGACTGCGCCCCATCACTGATAGCCTTCTCCGGCGCCGGATGCACCTCCACGATCAATCCATCCGCGCCAATCGCCACTCCGGCGCGCGACAGCGCTGGTACCAGGCTGCGCCGTCCTGTCGCGTGGCTCGGATCCAGAATCACCGGCAGATGTGTCAATTCCTGCAGCGCCGGAATCGCCGCGATGTCGCAGGTATTGCGCGTCACTGTTTCAAACGTGCGAATGCCGCGCTCGCACAAAATCACTTCGGAATTTCCGTGCGCCGTAATATATTCCGCGGACATCAGCAGTTCCTTCACCGTGCTGCTCAGCCCGCGCTTCAGCAGCACCGGCCGCCCGCACTTTCCCAGCGCCTTCAGCAACACGAAATTCTGCATGTTCCGCGCGCCTACCTGCATCACGTCGGCATACTCCGCGATCAAGTCCACGTCGCGGTCGCTCATCACTTCGGTGACGATTCCCAGGCCCGTTGCTTTCTTCGCTTTCTGCAGCAGCTTCAGTCCTTCGACCTCCATTCCTTGGAAATCGTATGGCGAGGTCCGCGGCTTGAACGCTCCGCCGCGCAACAATTTCGCGCCCGCCTGGGCCACGCCTTCCGCGCTCTGCATGATTTGCTTCTCGGATTCCACGGAACACGGCCCGGCAATCACCACAAAATCGTCGCCGCCAAATTCCGCGCCCGTCGCGCCATCGATCTTGATCCGCGTCTTTCCCGTGCGGAACTCCTTGCTCACGAACTTATATGGCGCGGAAATCCGCACCACTTTCTCCACCTGCGGCATGGCTTCCACGGACTCGAAACACGCCGTCACATCGCCCACACCCACCACGCCGATCACCACGCGCTCTTCCCCTTCGATGGAGTGCACTTTATACCCAAAAAATTCCACCTGTTTGCGCACTTCATCGATCGCTGCGCGCGTCGCATGCAGCTTCATCGAAATAATCATCGTCAGT
>JBEKVU010000235.1:0-6806 GCA_049513775.1 Candidatus Acidiferrum sp. | reverse complement strand
TGCTGCAGATCGTTTTGTCCGGACAGCCGGAGCTTGAAGAGAAGCTAAAGCTGCCCCAATTGCGGCAGTTACGTCAGCGCATAACGCTGCGCTGCAAGACCGCGCCGCTCACCACGCAACAGACATTTGACTACATTGCGGAACGCCTGAGGATCGCAGGAGCAACGGGAGCACCGATTTTCGGCAAGGAAGCGGTCGAGACGGTGCATCTCTATTCTCTCGGGATTCCCCGGGTGGTGAATTTGCTGTGCGAACACGCGCTGGTAAACTCCTATGTCGAGCAGAAGCGCGTGGTGACGTCCAAGGTCGTCGAAGACGTGGCGCGAGAGTTCCAGCTCGACGAAGTCGAACCCGTGGCACCGGCAGGCGGCACACGGGTCGACCAGGATGTCTACAATTCAGAATCGTTCCTGCAGAATCTTGGAGAAGCTTTGTCCAGATTTCGCGCGAATCCGCCCACGACGAGCACACGAGAGCGAAAATAAGCGGCACACCTTGGAGCACCCCAGTGCGTCGCAAGACTTGCTGAGTGCGAACTCCAGCGGTGTGCGCAATAGAGGAAACGTAGGATGCGTTATGTGGTTACTGGTGGCGCTGGATTTATTGGTTCCAACGTCGTTGATGAGCTGGTCCGTCGCGGGCACGCCGTCACGGTGCTCGACGATCTTTCCGCTGGCAAAGAAACCAACCTTGCTGCCGTCCGCGACAAAATTAATTTTCAACTGGGGAGCATTACCGATCTTCCCGCGGTAAGAACGGCTTGCGAAGGTGCGGACTATGTGATCCACCTGGCGGCGCGGACCTCCGTGCCGCGTTCAGTGCAGGATCCCATTGACACGAATCACGTGAATATTGACGGGACGTTGAATGTGCTGATTGCGGCTCGCGATGCTAAAGTGCGAAGGCTGGTGTATGCGGCGTCGTCGGCGGCGTACGGCGAGACTCCCACCTTGCCGAAGGTTGAGTCCATGCCCGCCGCGCCGATTTCGCCGTATGGCATTACCAAGTATGTTGGGGAGCTGTATGCGCAGGTCTTCGGGCGGATCTACGGCCTCGAGAACGCCTGTGTGCGGTACTTCAACGTATTTGGCCCACGGCAAGATCCTACGTCGCAGTATTCCGGCGTGCTGTCGCGTTTCATGTTGGCGGTCCTTGAGGGCAAGCCGCCCGTGGTGTATGGCGATGGCGAGCAATCGAGGGATTTCACGTTCATCGATAATATCGTGGACGAGACGTTGCGGGCTTGCGAAAGCAAAGAGGCCTCGGGAAAAGTGTTCAACGGAGGGACGGGCGCGCGGACCACGCTCAATCAAGTTTTGCGGCACCTGGAAAAAATTGTCGGCCGCAAGATCGAAGCCCGGTACGAAGCGCCGCGCGATGGTGACATCCGGGATTCGCAAGCGGACATCTCGTTGCCAAGAGCCGTGCTGGGCTACGAACCGAAGGTCGACTTCGCGCAGGGCCTGGAACGCACTTGGGTCTGGTACAAGAGCAATTATTGCTGAAAATCGCTATCTTGCCGTCTCTCCTCCATCCGCATTGGCGGGCTGAAGCAGGGCGCCCCGTTTCTAAGTACGCGCTCGCTATGCGAGCAATTTCAGCGGCCCCATGGTAGCAATTCAAAAGCAGGTGTGGTCCACAAACCGGCTGGGCACGGCGTGTGTGCTCCTGTGGGTCGCCATGATGGTAGCGACGCTTTGGCCATTCAATCCGCATCCGCGCAATCGCGTCGAGTGGCTCGAGCAGTCCGAGGGCGTAAATCTGGATAAGGCCGGAAGACTCGTCAGCAATCGCGCTTTTCCCGTCGAGGATGCGCCATCGGGGCACGGATGCAGCATGGAGATTTGGCTTAGCGCAGAAGAACCCAGCAGCAGAGACACGATTTTCACGTTTTACGCGAGCGAACGTCCCCCGCACTTTGCATTGCGCCAATACGAGAGCGCCGTGGTCATCTCTTATGAAGTCTGGGGCGCGCGCAACGAGCAGGCAGAGGCGGCGATCTACGTCGAGGACGTGTTTAAAGGCAACCGCCCGACGCTGCTGACGGTGACCTCCGGAGTCCAGGGCATCAACGTCTTTGTGGACGGAGCAATTCGAAGGACCGTGTCGGACGGCCATCTTTCCGCGCACGATTTTTCAGGGAAGCTCATCGTTGGAACGTCGCCATGGTCTTACAATCCCTGGAGGGGGCGGCTGTACGGGCTGGCCGTTTACGCGCGTGAACTGGAGGCGGCGCAGGTTCGCGAGCATTACGCTGAATGGACGAGCCGGGGAGAGATCGTGGGCGCGACATCGGATGCCACGGTGGCACGGTTTCTGTTTAAAGAACATACGGGTAATGTAATTCGCAATGAGATTCCAGGCGCGCCAGACTTGATCATTCCTCGTTACTTCGAGCTTCCCGAAAAAGCCATGCTGGGGGCCCCATTTTCAGAACCTACGCCGCTGTCGGCGAGAATCAATGATATGGCGAGTAATATCGTAGGCTTTGTTCCCTTCGGAATGCTGGTGTATTTGTACCTGGTGCGCGGGCAGAGCGAAGGTCGAGCAGCGTTGCTCACGGTGCTCATCGGCGGGACGGCGAGCTTGTTTATTGAGTTTTTGCAAGCCTTTATCCCGCAGCGCGACTCGGATATGACTGATATCATCAGCAACACCTTAGGAACGATCCTAGCGGTGATGCTCTTGCAACCGAGACCGATCAAGGTAATGCTTGAGAAGTTCGGAATATTTCGCAGCCGATCCGTCAGCAGAACTGCCGAAGGCTAACAAGTGACAGGCATCCGGGATATACCCTGATTTGAGTACCCTCCCAGACCATGCGCCATCACGGTAAATCATCTCTAAAAGTTCGAGATCGGAGAGCGATTCTCGCCCGAAAACGCGTGATCCCTGGTTTTCAGAATGTGGCGGTGGGGGTTCATGGCTGAGGTGGACGCGCTCACCGCCCGTACGCCCGCGTTCAGCGTGATCATCGCGGTGTACAACGACTGGGTCTCCCTCGAGCGATGCCTGCGTTCGCTTGACGGGCAAATGTCTGCGCCCGCATTTGAAGTCGTCGTCGCCGACGACGGCAGTATATCCAATGCGCCGAGTTCTATTAGTAAGGGTCAGCGAAATTTCCCGTTGAAAATTGTACGGCAGGCGCATCAGGGAATTTCTCCGGCCAGAAATCTGGGAATCCAGAACGCGCGCGGGTCACTACTGGTGTTTGTGGACGCCGACTGTATCCTGCGGGAGGATTGTCTCGCGGCGCTCCAGCGCGGTATCGACCAGCGGACGCAGGACAATTATTTTCAGCTGCGCCTGATCGGTGACTGCACTAACCTGGTTGGCCGCGCAGAAGAATTGCGGCTGGCCACGATTCAGAATCATACTCTGCAGCCGGATGGTTACATTCGGTACCTAAATACCGCGGGATTCGCCATTCGCCGTGCGCGGCCAGACACTGCGGGCAGAGTGTTTGATCCAGCGGCGCAAAGAGCCGAAGACACCCTGTTATTGGCCAACTTAATGCAAAGCGGCAAGCTTCCCTGGTTCGTCAACGAAGCCATCGTGCAACATGCCATCCCGCTCTCGCTCGGGGCGTGTCTCGTCAAGGATGTGCGGTCTGCGTACCTAGAGAGAGTGACTTACGGCATGATTGCAGCGAAAGGGGTAAAATTTCGCGTGAGCCATCGCGAGCGGTTGAGCATGTTACGTTCGATGTGGACGATTTCCGCGCGCCGCTCGATTGGCCGGTCCGCATGGTTCGTTTTAACGACCAGACAATTTCTTCGTTTTTCGATGCTGTTGATGACCGACGTTAGGCGTTTGCGAGACCCTCGCGGTTCCGCCAAGTCGTCATAAATCATTCTGGTTAGCACCAGCCGTCGGCACGCTCTGATGTTTTGAGGGGTGAAGGCGGCTCCCGGTGCATGAGAGGGATAGCAATGAAGAACTGCCGCCAGTTTTATATTGATGGGGAATGGGTGGACCCGATCGTCGCGCACGATTTCCCGGTCATCAGCCCCGCCACGGAAGAGCAAATCGGCACCATCTCGCTCGGAACGGCGGCCGACGTAGATCGCGCTGTGGCGGCAGCCAAAAGCGCCTTTGCGTCGTACGGCGAGGCCACGGTTGACGAGCGATTGGCCCTGCTGCGCAAGATCATTGCCGCCTATCAAGCGCGCATGGAAGAGATGGCGGAAACCATTACACTTGAAATGGGAGCTCCGCCGTGGCTCGCCAAAGCTGCGCAGGCTCCCGCCGGACTCGCGCACTTCCTGGAGATCGTAAACGTATTGGAGCATTTCGAGTTTGAAGAGGCTAAGGGTTCGACTCTGTTGCGTAAGGAACCCGTGGGAGTGTGCGGTCTAATTACTCCCTGGAATTGGCCCATGAACCAGATCGCCTGCAAAGTGGCGCCAGCGCTCGCCGCAGGATGCACCGTGGTGCTAAAACCCAGCGAACTTGCGCCGCTGTCCGCGTATTTGTTCGCGCAGATTCTTGAGGAGGCTGGAGTGCCGAGAGGTGTTTTTAACCTGGTGAACGGTGATGGACCTACCGTGGGATCGGCGATTTCCGCGCACCCGGATATCGCCATGGTTTCTTTCACCGGCTCTACCCGCGCCGGCGTCGCCGTCGCGACCACCGCGGCGAAGACGGTGAAGCGCGTCACACAGGAACTCGGCGGGAAGTCCGCCAACATTATTCTGGAGGACGCCGATCTGGAAAATGCCGTGAAGGAGGGCGCGCTGGCGTGCTTTCGAAATACCGGACAGTCCTGCGACGCGCCCACGCGCATGCTGGTTCCGCGAAACAAATTGCAAGAAGCGTCGGCCGCAGCGAAGTCAGCGGCGGAGAGCACCAAGGTTGCCGATCCCACCGCAAAAGGAAGCATTGGACCGCTTGCGAGCAAAGCGCAATTTGAGAAGGTGCAAACGCTGATCAATCAAGGAATTGCCGAAGGCGCGAAACTGGTGGTCGGCGGCCCGGGGCGGCCAGAGGGCGTCGCGCGAGGCTATTTTGTAAAACCCACCGTGTTTGCTGCCGTTACCAACGAAATGACCATCGCGCGCGAGGAGATTTTTGGCCCGGTGCTTTCGATCCTGGCCTATGAGAATGAAGAAGATGCCGTGCGCATTGCGAACGACACGGTTTACGGATTATCAGGATACGTCACTTCGCGAGACGTCGAGAGGGCCCGGCGGGTTGCGAAACGCATTCGCGCGGGGAACGTGCACATCAACGGCGCGAGGATCGATTTCGCCGGGTGCTTTGGAGGCTACAAGCAGTCGGGAAACGGCAGAGAGTGGAGCGAGGCAGGGCTGGAGGATTATTTGGAGCTGAAGGCTATTTTTGGCTACACCCCGGCGGCCAGATAGCCAGCCCTGGCGCGCCGAATACGCTACGGTACGCGTCGGGGCGTCTGCTCCCAACAGCGTAATTGCCAATCCCGGCCCTCCGCCACGATAGCACCCACGAATGCTGATGCGGGACGAAGCGAACGCAGGGCCCAGCGCTCGTGGTCCGCGCTCTCAATGCGCTCTGGCTCCGAGCGTGTCAGTCCAACGCTAAAACTCTTCAGAGGAATTTGCAGGCCGTTGCCAATGGCTTTTACATAGGCTTCCTTCCGCGTCCAGCAAAGGAAGAATCCTTCCGCGCGTTGCGACTGCGCCAGCGACAGCAGCTCGGCAACCTCGCGAGAAGAAAAATAGCGCTCGGCGATTTCTTCGCTAGCGATGTCGGCCCGAACGTACTCGAGGTCGACGCCTAACTCGCGCCCTAGGGAAAATGCGAGCAAGGCCAGACCGCGCGAATGCGATACGTTGAAGTGCACAGGAATACTTGCGAACTCCTCGCGCAAACTGGGTTTGCCGTAGGTTCCATAGCTAAAGGCGAACTCCGCCGGGGATCGCCCGAGATATCTGCCGAGCAGCTGGCGTAGCGTTCCGCGCACGGCGATGAAGGCGCGGCGGTCGCGCTCGAAATAGAAACGCTCGGCACGGCTCGTTTCGTCCGGAGACAGGACTTCTCGGGCCTCTTGTATTTCTGCCTCGCTGCATTCAAGAGACACTCGCCAAACGTGCACCTCGTCTCTCTTGAGTAGAACGTTTGCCGGAGGGGAGTTCCAGACGATTGGTTCGGACATAAGGAAAGTCTATTGTAATCAAGCGATTCGCGCGACTCCCAGCCCTCAATAGCCTCCCATTAACAACGCCGATAGCCGGAGCGGCAATGAGAAAAACATTTCCGCTTAGTGAGGGTAAGTCCGACGTTTAGACACGAAACATGACGCGCATGTCGTTTGTTATGATTAGGTTACCGATAGTGTTAGAACGGCAAAGAGATTGCAACAAGTACCAGCAATTCGCGGTATATTCGGGACGTTGCCGCATTTCTGAAGTAGGGTCGAGCGGCGGCAGTTTTCAGGATCCGGTTCGGGATTGTTTTGCAGTGTGTTCCTCTGGTGGTTGCCGTGACAAAAATATGAGCAGCTTGTCGACAGCGCAGATGACGGGTAGCAATACGGTGACTACGGCAAAGCTCGCCCAGATCTGGCAAGAGCTTCTGGGCATTGATTCGGTCGGCTTGGACCAAAATTATTTCGACTTGGGCGGCGACTCCTCCCTGGCGGTGCATCTGTTCGCCCGCATTGAAAAGGCGTTCAACGTCAAACTCCCGCTGGCCACGTTGTTTGAAGCTCCCACAATTGAGGAGCTGGCCCGAGTCTTGCAGGATCAGACGGTCGTGCCTTCCGTGGCCGGATGGTCGCCGCTGGTTGCCATTCAGCCTGAAGGCTCGCGACCACCGTTGTTCTGCAT
>JBEKVU010000234.1:0-6839 GCA_049513775.1 Candidatus Acidiferrum sp. | reverse complement strand
CGCGCGAAGGATTGCAGCTCGAGAAATTACCCCCTTTATTGCGGCATTTGAAGAAGGATCATCCGATCACCTTGGTGTTTATTGAAGCCGGTGAAGATGCGTTGCTGCGGCGTTATAGCGAGACGCGGAGGCCGCATCCACTCGGACGAAATTTTTCCGTGCGCGAAAGCCTGGCGCACGAACGGGCGTTGATGGAGCCGATTCGCAAGCTGGCGGATTTGTCCATCGACACGACGCAATTTAACGTGCACGAATTGCGGCATTTTATTACCCAGCGATTCAAGAATCCGGACAATCGGCCGCTGATGGTTTCGGTGGTGAGTTTTGGGTATCGCTTTGGGGTGCCGACGGACGCCGACCTGGTGTTTGATGTGCGGTTTCTGCCGAATCCTCACTTTGTGCCGCGGTTGCGGCCGTTTACGGGGAAGGATCCCAAGGTACGGAGGTACATACGGTCGTTTCCGCAGACTGGGGAGTTTTTACGGCGGATTGAAGGTCTGCTGACGTATTTGATTCCGCATTACATTCGAGAAGGGAAGAGTTACCTGACCATTGCGTTTGGGTGCACGGGCGGAAAGCACCGTTCGGTAATGATGGCCGAGGTGATTGAGAAGCATCTTGCGGGACGCGGGTTGGCGGCCAAGGTGGTGCATCGGGACATTGAGAAATAGTCGTGCGCGCAACGGTTCGGCGTAAGTCGGGATAAAATATCGCTGAAAATTTGGGCATTCAGGGGTGCGCTCCCCGCTCGGGGATTTTTGTAAGTGTTCATTCTAGATCAAGTCGTTTGTCCCCCGCCCGTAAGCAGGCGGCGCGAGGATTGGGTGCTCGCTCCGCCTGCGGCTTGGATCAGAGGTTGTGAGGTCGTCGCTGGTCCGCCTCCTTGATCGAACTACAAATGCGGCTTTGCTGATTTAGCGCTTTTACTGGTTAGCCGTCGCCAGAACGTTCAGGACGATCGCCTGGGTCTTGGTCACTCCACCGCCGGTGGCCGTGATCGTGACCGAGTACGTCTTCACTGCGGTGCCCGACGCGGCCGACAGCGTTAGCGTGCTGGTGCCGTTGCCGGGAGCCGCTATGCTGGCTGGCGAAAAAGACGCGGTAACGCCCGCTGGCAGCGTGCCAACGGACAAGGTGACCGCGGAGTTAAAGCCGTTCACCAGGCCGGCAGTCAGCGTGACGGAACCCGAACCGCCGACCGTCGCGCTGGGCTTCAGCGTATTCGCGGCGATCGTAAAGCTCGGCGTCAGGACGGTCAAGGTCATCGTCTGCGTCTTGGTCACGTTAGCGCCAGTGGCGGTAACCCTGAAGGAATAAGCCTTCGGTACGGCCGTGCCAGACGCGGTCAGCGTCAGGTTGCTGGTGCCATTGCCCGGAGCGGCGATAGTGCTCGTTGAGAACGCCGCGGTCACGCCGTCCGGCAAACCGCTGGCCGAGAGGGCAACGCTGGCATTGAAACCGTTCACCAAAGAGGTGGTCAGGGTGACGGAACTGGTGCCGCTTGGCGCGATGCTGGTGGTGGCCGGGCTGGCGGTCAGCGTGAAGCTGGGCGTCAAAACGGTGAGCGAAAGCGCGTGCGGCTTCGTTATGCCGGCGCCGGTGGCGGAGATGGTCAAGACGTAAACACCCGGCGTGATGCGGGAGGCGGGTGCGGCGGTAAGCGTCAATTTGCTGCTGCCGCTGCCCGGGGAGGCGATGGTCGCCAGCGAAAATGCTGGGGTCACGCCGTTCGGCACGCCCGTGACGGAGAGCGCTACTGCGGAACTGAAGCCGTTCACGAGGGCCGTCGAAATGCTGACGGTCGCCGTGCCACCCGGTGCCACGCTTGCGGTTGCCGGCGAAGTTAGCGTGAAGCTCGGCGTCAGGACCGTGAGGTTGATCGTCTGTGTGTGGGTCACATTCGCGCCGGACGCGGTAACCGTCAGAGCGTACGTGCCCGGTGCCGTGGAGGAAGCCGCCGCCAGCGTCAACTTGCTGCTGCCGCTGCCTGGGGCCACGAGGCTGGAGGTCGCCAAGGTTGCAGCGACGCCGGTTGGCGCTCCAGATACAGAGAGCACGACGGCGGAACTGAAACCATTCGAAATTGCTGTCGACAGCGTTACCGGCACGGAACCGCCCGGAGCCACGCTGGGGCTTGCGGAGCTCGCCGTCAACGTGAAATTCGGCGTCAACACCGTGAGGTTCACCGTCTGCGTTTTCGTGATGCCGTTGCCCGTCGCGGAAACCGTGATCGGGTACACGCCAGGGGTTGGCGAGGAAGATGCAGCCAGCGTCAACTTGCTGCTGCCGCTGCCCGGAGACGCGATGCTGGCTGGCGCGAACGTCGCCGTAACGCCAGTCGGCGCGCCGCTCGCAGAGAGCGTAAGCGCTGAATTGAAGCCGGTCATCAGCGTCGAAGTATAGGTAACGGCGGCTGAGCTTCCCCGTGCCACGTTGATGCTCGCGACGCTTTCCGTCAGATTGAAGCTCGGAGGTAGAACCACCAGGGAAACGGACGTCGTTTCCGTGAGGCCGGCGGCGCTGCCGCTGAAACTAATCGGATAAGTTCCCGGCACTGCGGTCGCGGCTACCGTGAACGTAGCCTTAACCGGCGCGGCGGTCGTGAGTGTCGCTGGGGCGTAGGTAATGGTCACACCTGTCGGGGCTCCGCTCGCGGTGAGTGCCACGGAGGAGCTAAAGCCGCCGTGCGGTGCGAGGGTCAGTGTGAGGTTGCCAGTGGTGGTATCGGTTACCGTTAGGCTGTTCACGCTTGGCGTCAGCGCGAAGTTGACTCCGGAAGCTGCCACCCATTCGTTCACCAGCACGGATCCATCCACCGAGCCGAGCCCGGTAGCCTGGTCATAGCCTGCACCGGCGTTGAAGCCCGTCACGCCCGGAACGCTGTTGTTACCGGTGGTAATCGCATGAAACACCGCGACGCCGCCAGCCGCATTCTGCTGCGTAGCCAATTGATACAACGTGGGGTTGATATTTCCTTGCGCGACCGTGGCGCGTTGCAGCACCAGCGCCATCAAGCTGGCGAAGGAAGGAGCTGCCGCGGAGGTGCCGCCGACGAGGTACGTTGACCCTTGCATCTGCACGAGATACGAGTCGTGCATGGCCGCCGCCATGGCCACGTCGGGAACGTCCCGCATGCCATCAGCAGGCACGCCTGGCGCGACCTGCCAGGCTGGCTTCGGATACACGGTGCTCACGCCGCCGCCGGACGCCCAAAGACCGCTGCTCGAGCTGCTCTCATTCCACACCGCTTCGGGAATATATCCCAGCGCGGAGGACCAGTTCGAATTGCTGCCGCTCGCCCAATACTGGCTGGGATTTGAAGTGTCGTTGAACTCCGTGCCGCCCACGCACGTGCTGTAGGGGGAAGAGCAAAGGCCATTGACGCCGCGGCCGTGCGATCCAGCGGTTGACGAAGAGGAATCGCATCCGGCTGCGCCGCTGTCTCCCGACGAGACAAACACGGAGATTCCTTGCGAAGCGGCTTGCTGCCACAGGCTGTTCCAAAACTGGTTGCCTCCCGAGCCCATCGCGGCTTCGCACGAGCCGTAGCTCACGCTGATAATCGGTGCCACGTTGTGCGTGACGGCATACTGCGCGGAAAGGCTCACGCCGTCGCTCGCGCCCGAGGCAGAGGTTACAAACTTGACCGTCGCGTTCTGCGCGATGGCTCCGGACCATTCCACGTCCAGCATCGATTCCATCTGGTCGTCGGAGTTCGTGCCAGGGTCGGCGCCGTTCACGATCACTTGGGGTTGGTTCGCGGGAAGCCCGAACTGGCTGCGGAAGGTGGACACGTCATTCAACGTAATGTCCACGCGCCCGACAATGGCGATGCTTTCGCCCGAGCCGGTTAGACCGGAGGCGATCAGCGGGTTCACGTCATAAATCGTGTCCCAGTCTACCGGCGCCAGATAGTGTGCGCCGTTGCCTGCGGTAAAGTCCGCCTTCGCGCCGTCGCTCATATGCGACGGTGCGCTCTCGAAATTGTGCAGCGATAACACGCCGCCTATGACGCCCGCCAGCGCTTGCGGAATCGAAGGATCCCCCGAGTTTGCGTAGTGGGATTTTCCGTTCACCACATACCGCCGCATGGACGTTTGAAACGCCACGCTGACCTGCGCGGCGGTGCCGCTGAAGATGATCGAGCGTCGCGACGCCGGAACTTCTTCCACCGTGAAACCATGCATACGCAGCCAGTTTTCCGTCTGATTGATGTCGCTCAAGGAGACGCCGAAATGCGTGCCAAAATCTTCCGGGGTCAGCCAATGGTGATAGTTTGCAGAGGAGCGGTCTTGCTGCTGCTCGAGCAGTGCGTCGAGCGCCGCTTGTTGCGTAGCACTCGGCTTGAGCACCAGCACCATGTGCTCCATAAGTTGGGGCCCCGGAAGTTCGCCCGCGTCGTTCGCCGCTGTGGCCGCAGGGTGACGCTGACCTAGCAGCACGACGCGTTGGGTTTCATTGATTGCGCCCCTCACTCGATTCACCGGCTCTGCGGCGAAAGGTTCTGTCGCCTGCGGAGCAGCTTGGAGCGTGCCTCCCCAGGTTGCCAGCATTGAACCCAAAGCGATGCTAACTACCAGTCCTGTTAAACCGACTCGCTTGCCAATCATAAGTATCCTCATGCCGAGAACCAGGGAACTTCGGTCTCAACGTGAGACAGCTTGAGCGGAGCAGCAGTGCCCGCCAATGGGCCATCAGTACTCCCAGTACGTTACCTCGTACCAACATGTTTATTTTCAAAGAATTACAAATTCACCATAGTCTCATCTTGAGAGGATCCCTAGTACTTCAGCCGGGGAAGTTAGGCTTATCCGCCCCAAAACCTTCCGTCTTGGGTTCCGGGGTGGACCTCCGAAGAGGGGCCAGCGGAGTCCCTCAAGGGTTGCTATCCGGCCACCCGAGGGTCGCGCGTATCTAATTGAATTAATAAGCCTTACTTCCGTTTCCGAGGCTCCGGCCAACCGTGTGGACTGGAGACGCCGCGAAAATTCGTGCCGCGGAAGTGCGGCAGCAGAAGCATGACCGGCGCGAGGCTGATTCTGAAATTGCTGCAGGAGGGACGGTTTCCGCCGATCTGGACCCGCCTGGGAAAGAGAAAGATCTACGGCAGCTGTTGATTCATCGCCACAGGCTGGCGTGCCTATGCGCGCAGGTGAAGTCCCAATAACTACGACTGGCACTCGCGCGGTCCCTCAGCCTTCATCGCTCGGACTAACCGCCCCGGGAGCTCTGCTCATCGCTCTTCTTTGCCGGAAGAAGCCGCAGGCTTCAAGAACCTGGGAACCTAGAGGGACGGGGACGTCCTCTGCTGGGCTTCGGACCTCGAGCGATGCAGAAAAACTCGGTTAAACGTTTGGTCCCCGGCTTTTCCTGGTCAGCTCTTCTTTAGCTCGATTGCGCCATTCGTCGTGGCGGCCTTCAATTCTCTGCCGCCGGCGCCTACGGTTCCAGAGAGCGTCTTCGGGCCGAACGTTCCCTGTACGGTGATTGGAAAGTCTGAGCGAATGGCGCCATTGGTGGTGGCGGCATCCACCGTGAATTCCGCGGATGCGGGCAGCGTTACGTCCACGCTGCCATTCGTGGTGGTGAGCTGCAACTCGCCGCTCCACTTGGCATTGCCGATGGCGACGCGCACGCTACCGTTGGTGGTCTTCGCCGAGGCCCACTCGCTGGTGGACACTTCCACATTGCCGTTCGTGGTGGCCGCCTGCACCACGCTCTCGAGGTTCAGGCAATGCACTGCGCCATTGGTGGTCAGCGCATGGAAGAGCACGCCATGGGGCACTTGGACTTCAAAGTTGATCTTGGCGCGATGGCCGTGGGACCCGTTGCCGGACTCTGACGACACTCCGCCGCGATGGCAGCGGCCCGGCGCTTTCTCTTTGGCGTAGACGGCGCAAACCGTGACGCCATCCGGGTACTCGACGACCTCGATAAACAGGTCGTGGTCGTCGTCGTTGCCGCCGCGCACGCCTGCGACGCGCGCCGCATCGCCGGAAGCGCGGTTCGCGGCAATCTCTCCATTGGTGTTGAGCACTTCGAGCGTTTGCCCGGCTTTCAGGCTCCCTTGCCAATGAAAATCGGACGGGTCGAAGACCGTGCGCTTTTCGCTCTGCGCTCGCGCGGGCGCGCCGGCGACCAGTGAAATAACCGCCAGGCACACGGCACCCGGTATCCAGCTCCGCACAAAGGTTTTGATTTTGTTCATGATTCCTCTCTCGCTGACGGCTCTCTGACGCTTGAAAACGCCCCCGCGTCTCATGCTGTAACAGATATACGGAGTTCGACCCACTTTCGTTCCAAAGAGGGTGGTGGCCCGGAAGGAATCTGGAACGATTTTGGGTCCCCGCCCTTGGTTTCGACTCAGCTAAATGAACGCGATTGTTTTCATTGCCCTAGACGATTACCTGATGAACATTATTATTTCACCCCGCGAGCATTGCGCTGTTCCCACTCATTCCATATAAATCCCGACTATCACCGGAGCGGTGGCGGGCGAATCCGACAACCCTCAAACACTGGCTTCCAAATCCTAGGAGATCCCGACACGTGAAACCCAACCTATCAGCCAATAAGCTTTTTCTGCGCGCGAGTATATGCTGCGTCGCGCTTTTTGCGCTTACCGCGGTCACCCGAGCCGACACGCTCACTGGAGTGGCCAGTTCGTCTTTGCTCTATTCGAGCATTCCGGTAGTTGCGGGAAACAACCTGGATATCACGTTAACGTCGCCAGACCTTGGTCCTTCGCAGGGGACGGAACTGCTGCTGTTTGACGGCCAAGGCAACCTCGTGGCGATCGCCGCCGGAAACGGGAGCAACGGAAGCTCTGTGCTCACCTA
>JBEKVU010000233.1:0-6844 GCA_049513775.1 Candidatus Acidiferrum sp. | reverse complement strand
TGCAGCTAACTGGCGACGTTAGCACCCGTGATGGGGACGGGCAAGAAAGGAGCGCGAGGGAGTTGCGGCGTAATTACCTGCCCTTTGGGACAGGACGGTAGGAAAAAAGGAAAACGTAACGCAGAGCCACGGAGAACGCAGAGAAGAGAACAGCGTAGCGGCCGCCTTCTGAGGCAGGCGCTGCGCGCCTCGACACCCCGCACACTTCAAATTATCGCGACGGGCACGGCATGTCGTGCCCCTACTAGCCGGGAAGCTTTTTGGTTAGGTAGATGGAATCGTAGAGCAGGCCAGCGAGAAAGCCACCGGCGAGCGGACCGACCCAGTAGACGCCTTGATTGGCGAGATGTGCGCCGGTAGCGAGCCACGGGCCGAGGGCGCGGGCGGGATTGAGGGCGCCAGTGGTGAAGGGCATGGCCACGAGGATGCCGAGGGCGTAGGTGACGCCGATAGCCATGCCGGCCGTTCCCTTCGAGACGTCGTGGTCGCGGTCGGTGGTGGCGAAGAAAATAAATACCACGAAGAAGGTGGCGACGGCTTCAAGGGCCATGCCCGCCCATCTGGGGAAGTCGCGCACGAGCTCCGGCGCGCCGAGAGCCACGTTGCGCCAGGCTTCCTCAGGGAGCATGGCGCGCAATAGATACGCCGCGGCGATCGCGCCGACGATTTGCGCCGCCCAGTACATAGCCGCTTCAATGGTGTTCATGCGCTTGGTGGCCCAGTGGCCGATGGTTACCGCCGGATTAAAGTGCGCGCCCGAAACTTGGCTGAGCGCCGCAAAAAAAGCGGCGATGGCTAATCCGTGAGCGAGCGCCACGGTGAACAAATTTACATCCAGGGCACCATGCAGGTACTGAATGGCGCACGCCGCGCCTTCACCGAAGAAAACCAGCGCGAAGGTGCCGAGAAATTCGGCGATCAATTTTTGCGGCGTGTTGTGCATCCAGAAGCCTCCCGGCAGAAACTCAGAAGTCAAAGGAACTGAGCGCGTAGTACCACGAAAACGCATCTATCCGCAGCGATATGATCCGCAACGATTCGGCAACCGTAATTTTATCGGCCACAATCTTATAGGCAAGAAAGGGATGGACGCTAGCATTGTTCCCGGTACGCGACGCGTTAGGTTAAATTCTTCGAGCCCTGCTTGGTCTTGGAGGCCCCTTTTTCGCGGTACAACGCATGGTCCGCGGCGCTGAGTAACTCGTCGAGCGTCGCGCCATCGCCGGGGTACGTTGCGGCGCCAGTGCTTACGGAAAGCTTGGGCAGTTCGCCATCGCTCTTGAGGCGTTCGGAGATGCGTTGCGCGACCTGTAACGCGGCCTCGAGTTCGGTTTCCGGCAGCACCAGCACAAATTCATCGCCACCATAGCGCACAGCTGTATCGATTTCGCGACAGTGGATGAGCAAAGTGTTGGCCAAGCGGCATAGCGCGCGGCTGCCAACCAGATGTCCGTAGGCGTCGTTGATGATTTTTAAGCCATCCATGTCCAGCAAGAGAATCGAAAACGGCCGGCCGGTCCGCTCGGAGCGTTTGATTTCGAGATCCAAAGCGTCAAGCAGCCGGCGATAGTTGGCCAGCCCGGTGAGCGGATCGGTGACCGCGAGTTGCCGCACGCGCTCATCGGCGCGACGATGTTCGGTGACTTCGGCGGCCAAGGCCAGCGTCGTAATGGCCATGATCGCAATGAACGCCTGCAGCAGGAGCAGGGAAGCATTGAGCGATTCGCGAGAGAAGGGGCCAAAGCCGTGCGCGGTGCCCCATGTGGCGATGGCGGCCAGAACGAACGTGGCGGTAACTGCGTAACGCCGGCCAAAGCGAAATGCCGCCCAGACCAGAAACGGCGTGTACAGATATTCCAGCGGATAGTGCTTCAGTACGGAGTGAAAACCACCGGCGAACACCACCCAGCAGGTGAAGGTCAATCCGGCGAAAAGGGCTATCAACTCGGCGGCGCGCCTGCCGGTCCGCTTCAGCTGAGGATCTTCGAGCCAGAGCAAGATCAATGGGGTGAGGGCGATGGCGCCGGCGGCGTCGCCCAGCAGCCAGGTAGCCCAGACCGAACCGTAGGAAGCGCTGCCCATCAAGCCGCCAAAAAACGTGGAAGAAACTCCGATGGTGGCGCCAATCGCGGGCCCGACGAGTCCGGCAAACAAAGCAAACTTGAAGATGTCCTGCGCGCGCTCAAACACCTGTTTGCCACTGGCGAAGCGATTGATCAGGTAACAGCCGGCGAGCGCTTCAAGCGAAGCGCCGCTGGCGACGCCGAGCGCGGTGAGCCAGCTATCCGGGGTGGTGAGCGCGGCGAGAAGCGCGCCCAGCAAAATGCCCGGCCACACGCGCCACCCGAAGAGCAACAGGGCGGCCAAGGCAATGCCCGCACCCGGCCAGACCGCCGTGGCGGTGGCGTTGGTGGCAGCGAAGTGCAGCCCCAGTTCTCCCGCGGCAAAATACGCTGCCGCGAGGCCCAGGATAATCACCGCGTCTTTGAAATATCGCGAACGGGCCATGCGCTCCTTTCCCGGTCAGCTGCAACCGCAAATGGTGGAGGAACGGACCGGCGGGTGACTGGGCCGGGCGGTGTCCAGTGCAAGCGCGGCACGGTACTCAGGAAACCCCAATGTTACAGAATTTTAGCAAAGAACGTATGCGGCAAAAGTATTAAAGTTGCCACGCCAGCAATCCCACCTCAGGTCCGGGGTCGGCGGTTGCCTCGGGTTGCGACGGGCAACGAGTAGAGCATACGATGAACACGAAAATTGCAAAATAGGCGCTCGATGGTCGAGAACCATCGCTTGGGAGGCGCACCGATGTCGCGGCAGGCCCAGAGTTTCGAGGCGCGGACCTATCACAAAGTGGACGTGCGTTTGCTGCCGTTTCTGTTTCTTTGTTACGTCCTGGCGTATCTCGATCGCGTCAACGTCGGTTTTGCGAAGCTACAGATGCTCAAGGATTTGTCGCTCAGCGATGCGGCGTTTGCGACCGGCGCGGGCGTTTTCTTCATCGGGTACTTTTTCTTTGAGGTTCCCAGCAACGTGCTGTTGAAGCAATTCGGCGCGCGCCTGTGGATTGCAAGGATCATGGTTACGTGGGGCGTGATCTCCGCGTGCATGATGTTCGTGCGCGGGGAACGGTCGTTCTACGTGATGCGCTTCATCCTTGGGTTGGCGGAAGCGGGCTTTTTCCCAGGAGTAATTTTTTATTTGACGCTGTGGTATCCCTCCCGAATGCGCTCGACGCGAACGGCGTGGTTTGTGGCGGCCATCGCGGCCTCCGGGGTCATCGGCAATCCCATCTCTGGCTGGGTCATGGATGCGCTGGGTGGCGTGATGGGTCTGGCCGGATGGCAGTGGCTATTTTTCGCGCAGGGCATTCCCTCGGTGATCGTCGGCATTTGGGTGATTTTTTATTTGAACAGCAGCATTGAAGAAGCGAAATGGCTTACTGCCGAGGAAAAGGCGCTGCTGGGGAAGAACTTGGTGTTCGAAGATACGCAGAAAACGAAAAGCAAACTGATCGATGCTTTCAAGAGTGGGAAAGTTTGGATGCTCTGCGCGATTTATTTCACGTTGATGATCGGGTTGTACGGCATCACCTTCTGGTTGCCGAGCATCGTGAAGGCGTTCGGGATTAAGGGGTATCGGGAGGTGGGCTTGATCACCGCCATACCTTACGGCGTTGCGGTGATCGGAATGATTCTGCTCAGCCGGCATTCGGACAAAACCGGAGAGCGGCGGGTGCACTATGTGTTGAATGTTATTGCCGGAGCCGTCGGCTTGGTGTTGAGCGGAGTGTTCGCGTCCAATCCCATTCTCGCGATCATTTTTCTGTCGTTCGGCACGCTTGGCGTGATTGGGTCCATGCCGCTGTTCTGGCCACTGCCTTCGGCGTTTTTGGCCGGGACGGCGGCGGCCGCCGGAATCGGGATTGTAAATTCCGTGGGGAATCTGGGAGGGTATTTCGGGCCGAATATTCCGGTGTGGGCGAAGCGCGTCTCGGCTGATCCGTCCGCGGCGCTGTACATCATTGCGGCGATTTTGTTGGTAGGGGCCTTTTTGACGTTTTTCTTCGTGCCAAAAGATCTGCGCGTTCGCGTCGGCTCGTGATGCTTTGTAGCGGCGGCCTTCTGAGACGGGCGCTTTCGGCAGCGCCTAGGACCTACGCACTTATCGCGCGGCGGCTACGGGAGCGTTCACGGGCGTTAGCCAATTGTGGCGATCCGGCTTGGTGCCGCTGGTGAGGGCAAAGAACTCCTCCTGGAGTTTTTTGGTAAGCGGCCCGCACGCGCCTTTGCCGACCACGATGTGATCGACGGAACGAATGGGCGTGACCTCGACGGCCGTGCCCACGAAGAAAACTTCGTCGGCGATATACAGCATTTCGCGCGGGATCACCGACTCCTTCACCGGAATGTTCAGATCCTCGGCCAGCGTGATGATGGCGTTGCGCGTGATGCCGGGAAGAACGCTGGCGCCGAGCGGCGGAGTGTACAAAATGCCTTCGTGCACAAGAAACACGTTCATGCCGGAGCCTTCGCTGAGATAGCCGCTGGAATCGAGCGCGATGCCTTCTGAAAAGCCGTTGAAGGTGGCCTCCATGCGGATCAGCTGCGAGTTCATGTAGTTGGCCGCGGCTTTGGACATGGCGGGCAGCGTGTTGGGCGCAATACGCGTCCAGGAACTAACGCCGACGTCCACGCCCTTGGCGAGCGCGTCGGGGCCGAGATACGCGCCCCAGGACCAGCAGGCCATGTAAATTTCGATGGGATTGTTCAGCGGCGTGACGCCTGCTTCGCCATAACCGCGCAGCACAATGGGCTTTACGTAGCACGATCGAATTTTATTCACCGCGACCAACTCGGTGGCCACCGCCGAGAGTTCGTCAACGTTGAACGGCAGTTCCATGCGGTAAATCTTGGCGGAGTTGACGAGCCGTTGCATATGCTCGCGCAGCCGAAAAATTGCCGGTCCCTGCTTGGTTTCGTAGCAGCGAATGCCCTCGAATACCGCGGAGCCATAGCTCACCACGTGAGAAAGCACGTGCAGCGTGGCGTCATCCCAGTTGATGAGTTTGCCGTTGTGCCAGATCTTTTCAGTCTTCGGAATGGGCATGACCGCTCCTGAATATCGCGCCGCGTGGCGAGCTAAGTAAATTTCAGAATACGGCAGGGGTGGCCAAGCGTCAATGCGATGTGCGCAGGATGAAAATTTCAGGGAAACCAAATTGGGTGGTGATGCCTGCGTTCTACTGATTTTGATCCGACGGCGCATTTTCCGAAGGGAGTGCGGACTTAGGTATCTGCCGCACCTCCGGGTGTTCGATTTCCTCGAACGACGCCTTCGCCTCATGAATAATGTGATCGTTACGAATTTCCCAGACACCCAGGAACAGAAAGGGAACGGCTGTGGCTAGAGCCCAAAGCTTGGCTTTACGAGGAATCTTTGATTCCGGTTCCCAACGGAAAAGTTGCGAGGACACAAAGAACGTGAGAATTGCCCAACCACCAAGCGACAAGGCTTCGATCGCCAATCGCCACGCGCTCTGATCGTGAAAGATGGCCTGCTGCAAGCCGTTTACTAGGTAGGTTGCAGGGAGGAAGAGGCCGACCTTCTGAACCGTCACGGGCAAATAAGCGAGCGGGAACGTTGCCCCAGAAAGAAAGATGAGCGGAAGCCACAGGAGTTGGTTAATCACCTGGGTTTCCTGCATGGTGTTCGTGACGCTGGCGACCACGAGTCCCAGGGAACCGAAAGAAATCGTTCCGACGGTCATGAGCGTAAGAATGGCGGGCCAATTGCCAAAGTCATGCACGTGAAACAAAAATCGCGCCAGGATTAGCTCCGTTGCGATGGTCGGCAAAGTGAGGACGTAGTTCGCGACGATGCTGGAGGCCAGCATGTCACTGGGAGTTACGGGGGTGACATGGAAACGGCGGAGGATGCCTTGCTCGCGAAACATGACCAACGCCGCGCTCAGTCCCCAAAAACTACCCATGACGGTCAGTGCGAGAATCGGTCCGAGGTAATAGGTGACTTTGTGCGGAACGCTCTGCGCGAAGACTCCGCACTAGAGGAAAAAGAATCCCAGCGGCATGATCACGCTGAAAAAGATAAACATACGATTGCGGAGCGCAAGTTGCACGCGCATGCGGGTGAGCGTCAGGAAATTTGTCAATCGCGCAGCCTCCTTCCAGTGAGTTCGATGAACACGTCTTCGAGCGAGGGTGTCAGAATTTCCAGGCCGAGCAGTTCGTTGCCTTGATTTTCCAGGTGCTTTACCAGCGAGACGATGGCTTGGGGCGGGCGCTGCGCCTGCAAAATGTAGGTGCCGTTGAGTTCGCGGCAGTCGGTGACACCGTCGAGATTCTTCAGCGTCTCGGGAGAATCAGGACGAGTGAGGCGGACTTCGACGCGCGTCTTGTCGCCGCTGCGTTCCTTTAATTCGCGGGGGGAACCCAGCGCGATTACTTGGCCATGGTCGATAATGGCCACGCGGTCGCACAGGCGTTCGGCCTCTTCGATATAGTGGGTGGTCATCACAATGGTTTTCTTTTCGCGCTTGAGTTCTTCGACAATATCGTAAATCTCGCGGCGTACTTGCGGGTCCAGCCCCGACGTAGGCTCGTCAAAAAACAGCACCTGCGGATTGTTGACCAGCGCCATGGCCAGAGCCAGCCGCTGCTTCTGGCCGCCAGAAAGTTCCCGATAGAAGGTGTTGCGTTTTTCCACCAGCCCGAAGCGCTTCAAAAGCTCTTCCGGATCGCGATGACGTTTATAAAAACTGGAAAACAATTTTAAGGCTTCCATCACGCGAAGTTTGTCCGGCAGGGAAGTGGACTGCAACGCG
>JBEKVU010000232.1:0-8526 GCA_049513775.1 Candidatus Acidiferrum sp. | reverse complement strand
TTGTGGGGGTACGCCGCAAAGTCGACCTCGGCCTTTTGCAGGATGCGCCGCCTGTTGCCGGCGATTGGGTGCTCCTCCACGTGGGTTTTGCCATGAGCAAGATCAGCGAAGCGGATGCCGCGGATCAAATGCGCACCCTCAAGATGCTGGGCGAAGTCGACGCCGCCATGGAAGAGATTCGCGGCTACGGCATGGAAAACGATTTTCCGGATCCGTCCCCGCAAAAATGGACGCACTGAAGCGATGCTGAACCGAAATGAGGTGAAGCCATGCAATTCGTAGATGAATTTCGCGCTCCGGAGTTAATCGCCAAAGCCGGAGAAGAGATTCGCCGCCTGGCCGCCGCGAATCGCCACTACCGCATCATGGAAGTTTGCGGCGGCCATACGCACGCCATCTATCGTTTCGGCCTGAAGGACTTGCTTCCTGAAAATGTTGAGTTGATTCACGGCCCTGGCTGCCCGGTCTGCGTCCTTCCCATGGGCCGCATCGATGATGGCCTCTCCCTGGCGGCGCAAGAAAATTTCATTTTCGCTGCGTTTGGAGACATGATGCGCGTTCCTGGCACGCACGGCAGCCCCCTCGAATACAAAGCGCGCGGCATGGATGTTCGTATCGTGTACTCTCCCGCGGACGCTTTGAAACTGGCGCGGAGCAATCCCGAAAAACACGTGATGTTCTTCGCCATAGGATTCGAAACCACCGCGCCGTCCACCGCCCTCACGCTCGCGCGCGCCAAAGCCGAGGGTTTGAATAATTTCTCCGTCTTCTGCAATCACATCGTGATCACCCCCGCGCTGCGCGCCATCATCGACGCGCCAGATATGGTGCTCGATGGCTTCGTTGGGCCTGGTCATGTTTCGACGGTGATTGGTTGCGAGCCCTACCAGTGGATCGCTGAAGAGGCCCGCAAGCCCGTGGTCGTCTCGGGATTCGAACCACTGGACATTCTGCAATCGATCGTCATGCTGCTGCGGCAACTGAACGCCGGCGAAGCCAAAATAGAGAACCAGTACAAACGCGTGGTCTCCTGGGGAGGGAATCGCGCCGCGATTCGCGCCATGGACGAAGTCTTCGAGCTGCGCGACGAATTTGAGTGGCGTGGTCTCGGATTTATTCCGCAGTCCGCATTCAAACTGCGCGCGCGCTATGCCCAGTGGGACGCCGAGCAGCGCTTCACCGTTCCAGGTGTGCGCGTCACCGATCCTAAAGCCGCGCAGTGTGGGGAAGTCTTGCGCGGCGTTCTCAAGCCGGCGCAATGCCGCCTCTTTGGACGCGAATGCACTCCCGAGCAGCCTGTTGGGGCCTTGATGGTCTCCTCGGAAGGTTCTTGCGCGGCCCATTACAATTATGGGCACCTCAAACCCATTACTATTGCGAGCGCCGCCGCAGCCCGCTGAATTTCGAAAGTCGAGTATCGAAAGTTGAGCACCGTAGAGTGAGTCACGAAAATTGAACGACGAAAACAACATGGCCACCACAGCTTGCAAGATCAAATTCCGCGAAACGCAGATTGAAATGGCCCATGGCGCCGGTGGCAAAGCCAGCCGCAGGCTGGTTGAAGGTTTGTTCGCTCCTCTTCTCTACGGCCCCGCGCAAGGCCCACTGGCCGACGCCGCCCACATTCAGATCAACGGCACACGCATTGCCATGACCACCGACAGCTTTGTGCGGATTAGCTATCAACGGCACGGTGAACGACCTCGCGGTTTCCGGCGCCAAAGCCGAAGCTATCGTGGTTACGTTCATTCTAGAGGCGGGACTATCGACCGACGTTCTCGAAGCCGAAGTGCGCGCCATGGGGCAAGCGGCAGAAAAGGCCGGAGTAATCATCGCGGGTGGCGACACCAAAGTCGTCGAGCACGGCCAAGCCGACAGCATGTACATCACCACCACGGGGATTGGCCGCCTGCTTCCCGGCGTGGAAATTTCGCCGCGCTCGGTGCGCGTGGGTGACAAGGTTTTGCTTTCCGGCCCCATCGGAGACCACGGCATCACTATTCTCTTAGCCCGCGGCGATCTTGACCTTGAAGCCGAGCTGCGCTCTGATACCCGCTCCGTTCTTCCGCTGGTGCTAGCTGTTGTTCGCGATGCGGGCGCGGGCGTTCGTTGGATGCGCGATCCCACGCGCGGCGGCGTGGCCACTTCTCTAAACGAATTGGCCCGCGACTGTGGCCTGGGAATCGTTCTCTTTGAAGAAAAAATCCCCGTACGCGATGGCGTGCGCGGCGCCTGTGAATTGCTCGGTCTCGATCCTTTGCACATCGCTAACGAAGGGCAATTCCTTGCCATCGTTGGTGCGGACCATGCTGCGGCCGCGCTAAGCGCCCTGCACAACACACCGGGCGGGGAAGCCGCGGTAGTGATCGGCGAAGTTCGCGAGCAGCCAGAACGTGCTGTGTTGGTCACGACACTCTATGGCGGTACGCGCATGGTGGACATGCTCGTCGGCGATCCTCTGCCGCGCATCTGCTAAACGTTGGCGCGGTTTTGTCGTTGGAGATTTGTTTATGCCGAAGCTCGAACTCTTTGGATCCGCCGGCTGTCCCTACACCAGCGAAATGCGCGAATGGCTCGAATGGAATAGTCGCGATTTCGTCGAATATGACGTGGATCGCGACAGCGCCGCGCGCGAGCGCCTGCATCGATTGACGCAACCGCCGTTCACCGTGCCGCTGCTCGTCGAAGATGGAAAGGTAGTTCATGTCGGTTGGCAGGGACGCGGCTGTGTGGTGAGCGCAAAATAGAAATTCATGGCTACGGCGTATTCCATCACGGTTTGCGGGGTCGTGCAGGGCGTCGGCTTCCGCCCGTTCGTCTACCGGTTGGCGTGTGCGCACCATCTGAAGGGCTGGGTGTTGAACGCGGAACACGGAGTTGAAATTCATCTCGAAGGCCACGAAGAGCAGTTGAAGGCATTTCTCGAAACGATGAAAATTGCTCCGCCACCATCGGCCGCAATCGCGGAAGTGGAAGTGGAAATCGCAGAGGCGCAAGGCTTCACCGAATTCTCCATTCGCGACAGCGCTGGCAAACGCCACCCCACGATACGCATCTCGCCGGACCTCCCGGTGTGCGCCGAATGTTTGCAAGAGCTGTTTACGCCGCAAGATCGCCGCCATGATTATCCGTATATCAATTGCACCAACTGCGGGCCGCGCTACAGTGTCATAAAGAGCCTTCCCTACGATCGCCCCAGGACCACCATGTCCGATTGGCCCATGGATGATTTTTGTGTCGCCGAATATGTCGACCCGGCCAATCGGCGCTTTCACGCGCAGCCCGTAGCCTGCCCCGCTTGCGGACCACACTACTTGTTTCAAGTTGCTGGCGAGCTTTCGCGCGCAGGGGAAGTGGCGCGGGTAGGCGACGTGAAGAGCGGTGGTGCAGCGAAAAGCGGAGACAAAGAAGCGGTTCGCAAAGCAGTTGATTTTCTTCGTGCGGGCAAGATTGTCGCCGTAAAGGGTCTCGGCGGTTATCACCTCTCCTGCGACGCAAGAAGCTCCGATGCTGTAAACGAACTGCGCTCCAGAAAATTTCGCAAAGAAAAGCCCTTCGCGGTGATGGCGAAAAATATCACTGTGGCCCGCGCTCTCGTGGAATTAACTCCCGACAGAGAAGCTTTGCTGAACTCTGTCGCTCGCCCGATCGTCTTAGCTTCCGCGAAAGTAGATTTGCCGGGTGTCGCGCCAGAAAATCACGAACTCGGGGTCATGCTGCCCTACACGCCGCTTCACGCGCTGCTGTTCGCCGCCGGCGCCCCGGACATTCTGGTGATGACCAGCGCCAACCGTTCGAGCGAGCCCATGGCCTACCAGGACGCCGACGCTGTAGAGCAACTCTCCGGCATCGCCGATGCATTTCTCATCGGCGAACGCCCGATCGCGCGCCGCGTCGACGATTCGGTCGCCCGCGTCGGTGTCTTCGGCCCCGCGATTCTTCGCCGCGCTCGCGGCTATGCTCCTGGCGCCGCAGCCGAGCTTCCAACGGACCGCCCCATCCTTGCGGTAGGCGCCGACTTAAAAAATTCCGTCACACTCGTGGTTGATGGCCAAGCGTTCGTCAGCCAGCACATCGGCGACCTCGACCACTACCAAGCCCTCTGCTCCTTCCGCGAGACCATCCGGGATCTACTGGCGATGTATGAAATCGATGCCAGCGAGTTGCTGGTCGTCCACGACGCCCATCCGCAATATGTTTCGACCATCCACGCAACGGAGCTCGCCGCGTCACAAAAGGTCGCGGTGCAGCATCATCATGCCCACATCGCGTCCGTGCTCGCGGAACGCGGCGCGTGGGATCAGCGCGTCATCGGCATCAGCTTCGACGGCACCGGTTACGGCGACGACGGAACCATCTGGGGTGGCGAAGTCTTCGTCGGCAGCGTACGTGAAGGTTTCAAACGCGCAGCCCATGTGCGTCCGGCAATCCTCCCGGGCGGAGATGCCGCAGCTTCTTTTCCCGTCCAGGCAGCCGCTGGCTTTCTGTCTCAAGTGAGCGAGCTGCCAGACTTTGCGGTAGCTCCGTTTACATTTCCTTCCCGCTACTTCGACGCGCTAAAGCTTTTACACACCCGAATGCGTTCTTTCGCGACGACTTCTATGGGCCGCCTCTTCGACACTGCCGCGGCACTCCTCGGTTTCACGCGTGAAATCACGTTCGAAGGCCAAGCCGCCATGTGGCTCGAACAACTCGCCAGCCAAGCCCCGTCCGGTGATACCTATCCGTTTCCGTTTGCCGCGCGCGAGTTGGATTTTCGCCCGCTCCTTGCCGCCGTAATAAACGATCGCTTGCGCCGCCGCAGCGCAAGCGAGATCGCCCGCGCTTTTCAACTCGGCATTGCCCACGGCCTGCGCGCTGCCATCGAGAATTTATCGGGCGCACACGGAATCGATACCGTAGTGCTGTCCGGTGGTGTCTTCCAGAACGAACTGCTCTTGCGCGACGCCAAAAATCTTCTGGAGCCGCAATCATTTAAAATCTGGACCAATCACCTCGTCCCGGCAAACGATGGCGGCATCAGCCTGGGCCAAGCCGCCCTGGTCGCGATCGCAAATCTCCCGCGCACCGCGCGCGTGACTTGAATTTTCAGGTTGTTTCGCAATCTTTCGATCGCGGCGGCATAGGTTTAGCGAGGCGCAAAAAATGCACGAACTCTCCATCGCCGTGAGCATCGTCGAAATGGCGCAGGAAGAAGCGGAAAGCCGCGGCGTTCAAGTCCAAGCCGTGCATCTCCGCCTCGGAGGGCTGTCCGGCGTGGTGAAAGAAGCGCTGCTCTCTTCTTACGAAATGGCTTGCCACGCAACCCCGCTCGAGGGTTCGCAGTTGCTGATCGAAGAAGTCCCCATCGAAGTTTTCTGCCCCAACTGCCAGGTACCGCGGTTGGTTTCTTCCATCCGATGGATGTGTTGCCCGGACTGCGCTACACCAACACCCACGGTCCTGCGTGGGAAAGAATTGGAAGTTGTAGCCTTGGAGATCAAAGATTCAGTTGCCGTAGATTTGGGGGTGGCGGAATGAGCTCCGAACCTCGTCTGGTCGAAGTGCGAAAAAATGTGTTGAAACAAAACGATGTGCTCGCGCGTTCGCTTCGAGAACGCTTTCACGAGGCTGGCGTGCTCGTGATCAGCCTGGTCTCAAGTCCCGGTTCCGGCAAGACCGCCTTCCTCGAAAAAACTCTCACGCTCCTGCGTTCTCGTTACAAAGTCGCAGCGCTTGTCGGTGACTTGGCTACGGAAAATGACGCCGCGCGGCTGGCGCGCAGCCAGGCGCCGGTCAAGCAAATTATCACCGGCACGATCTGCCACCTCGAAGCCGCCATGGTGCAGAATGCGCTCACAGATTGGGACCTGCACCAGCTGGATTTTTTGTTCATCGAAAATGTCGGAAACCTGGTGTGCCCTTCCTCTTACGATCTGGGCGAGGATTTGCGGTTCGTTCTGATCTCCGTCACCGAAGGCGAAGACAAGCCGCTCAAGTATCCAACCATCTTCAACAGCGCCGACGTCGCGATCATCACCAAATCCGATTTAGCCAGCGCCGTGGAATTCGAGGAAGCCGCCACTATCCGCAACATTCACGCAGTCCGCCCCGGCATGGAAATCTTGAAGTTGTCCGCCAAGACCGGTGAGGGCATGCCGGAATTGTTGCAGTTCCTCGAGAGCCGCCGCCCCCAAGTTCGCTCCACCGCCGCGGTGAATCGTTAGGGCACCGGCAGCGGTAGGCCGTCTTCCGCAGCAGATTTCCGGGGCCCGAACTCCGGCAGCTTCAGAATCGCAACGGGCAAGCCCTGCGGCAGTTCGAGGTCGATCTGGTGCTCGATTGCTTCTAACGAGCGGCGCAACCTCGTCGCGTCGCCGCCGAAGCGTTTCGACCAGCGGGCGTCGATTTCCGGGATCCGGTCAGGCCAGATTCTGACGGCTGCTTCACCGCTGCCCGTGAGCCGAACCAGCGAATCGCCGCGGATGCCTCGGCCGCTTACGGTCGAACCAGCGAAGCAGCAACAACCCATCGATTTACTGATTCACGCCACGACAATGACCTTCGGACACGTCGCGGGGTTCATTTCCGCCAGCTTTCATCGTAGTCTCGACGGAACGAAGGTCGCCGTCTATGCTTAGTGGCGCAGTAGGGAGGACTACCAGGCAATGCGCAGTAATTCTTCCGCTTCGCCATACATCGAGCAGGCACTGGCGCTTGCCACGTTTGAGCCTGGAATGTACGAGATCACGGAGGTTCCGCCCAAGCCAATTGCCAATTCTTGAGGCAGCGCCACAGTGGCTGATTGAATACAAGTTCTGGCACTCTGGATATGGAGTTGACGGCACGGGTCAGCTCGAAGTATGGAGAGGAGAGGAGAAAACGATTGTTTGCAATTACCGGAATCACGGGAAACGTCGGCGGTGAATTGGCGCGAATTCTTTTGGCAGCCAAGCAGCCCGTCCGCGCTGTGATGCGCGATCTGGGCAAAGGTTCCGCCTGGGCGGAGCGCGGCTGTGATCTTGCGCGTGCGGACATTGGGGACGCCGTTGCCCTAACGGCGGCATTTGAGGGAGCCGAAGCGGTCTTCGTGCTCGTTCCGCCGAACTTCGATCCGGAGCCGGGCTTCCCCGAGGCGCACGCGATCGCGAATACCCTTCGTTCCGCCCTCGAACATACGCGTCCGGGCAGAGTGGTCTATCTCTCGACGATAGGAGCACAGGCGACCCAAACCAACCTGCTCAGCCAGCACACGATCATCGAACGGGTCCTTGGCGAATTGTCGATTCCTATTACCTTCCTGCGGCCAGGATGGTTCATGGAGAACTCCAGCTGGGACGTAGCTCCGGCGCGCCAACGCGGCGTGATTCCAAGCTTTCTGCAGCCTCTCGACAAGCCGGTGCCGATGGCAGCTACAGCCGATATCGGACGCGTGGCTGCGGAACTCCTCCAGGAGACGTGGAAGGGCCACAGGATCGTCGAGCTGGAAGGACCGCAACGTGTGACTCCCAACGAGATCGCGGCCACTTTTGCTAATTTGCTCGGCAGTCCTGTGAGAATGGAAGCCGTGCCGCGCGAGACCTGGGAGGTACTGTTTCAATCGCAAGGCATGAAGAACCCCACTCCCCGAATTCGGATGCTCGATGGGTTCAATGAAGGCTGGATCGAGTTTGAGAGCGGTTGGGCAGGCTCTCGAAAGGGGAAGACCGCGCTGAAACCCGTGCTGAGATCGCTCATTGAACGCCAAGGCCAGTGACGCCGACACAGAGACCCTCTTATGAGTCTCGTAACCTTTTTTCTGGCTCGTGATCACGCGCAAATCGCTGCGTGGGAAGAACGGCCAAGTATCACTTGCACGGTTCCGAGGGCGGGCGATTCTTATGCGTCCACTCCTGCTTCACGCCTCATCCTCTTCCTTGAAACCTCGAACACGACGTGTAATCCACCTAGAATTCACTTTCAAGGAACTACCCGGTGGATCGGAGTGGCATGACCGGGAGTGAGCGCTGGCTCATGCCGCAGATCGTTGTCTACCTCCGCGACGTGGGGTAAGCCTTCACAATGACCTATTTCCCCGATCTCTCGCCTTACGCATACGGTCACCGCTCTCACCCGGGCGTGGTTCATGTCGGCTGGCTCGACGGTACGCATCCCTATTCGCAAGGCACGGTTGCCCCCGTTCTAATCGAGAAAATGCGGTTGCTGGCCACCAAGCCCTTGGAGCTCTACCGTGGCAAACACGTCTGCGAGTTATGCCCCGCCCCCGGACTGCCCAGGGTAATGATGCTGAATCATACTAAAGTCTTGGACCCCAGTAGCGCCTATGTAAAATGGCTGGATTCGCGTAGCAGCAATGGAGAGATTAGACTTTCCCGCGGCGGAATTACTTTCGCGGCCCGGTGCTGATTGTCCACTACATTGGAGGAGCATCGATACTTGCCCCCGGCCGAGTTCCTGAAAGCGGTTGAAGAAGCCACCTGCTGAACCGCAAGAATTACGAATGATAGCGTGCTTTATCATTCGCTATGTGGCTTGGCAAGGCTAGGG